>JACQMX010000118.1 GCA_016203375.1 Candidatus Woesearchaeota archaeon
ATCCTTATCCGTACAAAATACGCAAGGCATTATTTTATGAATACCGCTTTTATTTATAATGTTAATCCTTCTATGATACTAGCCAAGATAACCGCGTTCATGCAAGTAAAAGCTCAAAGCTCCGCCTACAAAGAAAAAGAAGGCAAGCACTTTCCAGCTAGCAAACCGCGCGCCAAGAAGAAAGCCGACAAAAAAACCAAAAACGATCAGATAGAAAGGAAAACGTTTTTTCCGTTGCGCAAGGAACCGCCCGCACATAAGGCCAAAAAGAACAATCATGACATAGCTCAATCCTGCGCTTTGAAGCGAAAGAGAAAACAGAAATCCAAAAACGAGAAGGCAAAAGAAGAAAAATTCTGCCCAGTTTTCAGACAGCCACACCCCTTTTTTGTTGAACATGAAAATCATCTACGATCCTTTTTCAAAGTGCCAAAAATAACTGAGCCAGCATACAACGCCAAAAATAATGCCAAGCACAATTGAGGCGAAAATGCCGAAAAAATAAAGCGCGGTGGACATGCCAATAACGGCACCGAGCATGAACATATACATGAGTCGTGAGGCGAAGAAGAGGTGACTTCCGTCGAGAGGGGGAATGGGCAAGATAGTAAAGAGCGCGAACCAGATGTTAAAGACCATGGCCTGTTGCAAAAGAACATTTGTTGGCGCAAGGAGCAAAAGCAACTTGAATACCATAGCGAGCACAAGATTGGACAACGGACCAACAAGACCTATCATACCCAATGGCCAATAATTGAGTCCGTAACGGAATGAACCAATTCTATGCCCAACAAGATGATACGCGATGATTCCTCCTGGCGCAAGTAACCAGAGTTTTCCACGAGAAACAATAGTCAGAGCAAGACCGATGATGATGCCATACATCCAGATTCTGTATTCAAGCTTAAAGCCTACACTCAACGCCACTATACGCTGTGCGGATTGATGAACAAGAAATGCAAGCGTTGCAATAAGAATGGCGTTGACAAGATTCCGTAATCCTTCACTCAGACTGAAAGTTGTCGTACCCCACTCATCAAACGAGAACATAAAGCCGGTCAGGAGAATACCAATAACCAAAGCGCGAAGTTCTTCTGGTGTAAATGTGAAATGCTCTTTTATAGTGTAGGAGAGGCTACCCATAGCGGTTTGATGGAGAGGCTGGTATTTATACTTTTGCCAATTTTGACGACGATTCATGCTGGCGTTCAAGTGCATGAAGATACGTTACAATATCGTCTTCATGCCCTGCACCTACGACGGCAACAATAGGCACATTGGGATAGCGCACCATAATGGCATAAAGTCGTTTCGCCATAACCTGGTTTCGTTCCGTAATAAGAACACGATAAATATTTGGATAGCGGTCATGAAGCTCTTTCGTAAGGCGCTTGATGACATCTTTTGATGGGACTCGAGTAAGATCAAGATGTTCAAGGCCTAATCGCCGAAGCTCATGTTTCTGGAAAAATAACGCACGGAGCAAATCACCAAAAAAACGAAAGCGCTCTCTCCAGGATAATGCTTTCGAAAATCTTTGTAAGGTAAGCTCAATATCCTGATCAATAAGCGCGAGCGGAATCTTGTGTTGTTGCGCCAGTTTTACTGCGGCAAGCATATCCGCGCCAGGCTCAACACCAACCAATTTGCCAAGCTTCCGCTGCACCCAAGAACCAATAACAGCAAAGGCAAAGCCTTTGACGCCAACTTTTTTCAGAAGAGCAAAGGTTATTTTTGGTTTTTCATGCGTCAAAAGCGCATGAAGCCTGCGTTGATCGAGCTCAACAGCAACAATATGTGGCTTCTTCTCTTCGATAGTACTGGTTATCTCCTTTATGCTATGCGCGGCAATGTGCGATGTGCCTATCAGAACCATATTTTTATACCTTGTAACCATACCGTGACTATTCCGAATGCTTTTATAAAGCTTCTCCAGCGCCTGATTCGAAACCTTTAAATATGAGGGTGACTCCTAAATTACTATTCCTGAGGTACGCCACAGGTGTTTGGAGCGCAAGGAGGGGATTTTACCATGCTCAAGATGCGGAAGATTTCAGAAGCATATAACATGAAGGTATTCACGGATTCTGGTGATTATTTTGGTGATGTTGAGGAATCTATCCTCACAAAAACGAAAGTCTTTGGCTGGCGCGTCCGTGCCACAAAGAATTCCTATTTGAGCAAAGTACTAGGTAGCGCTAAAGGAGTAATTGTCCCGCATCAACTAGTAAAATCTATTGGGGATATCATGATCATCTCCAAGGCTGCGGTACCTTCCTACAATCCTGAAGAAGAGTAAGCAGCCCGGCAGATTTTTATACTTCTTTTTTCTGAATTGATTTATGCGATATTTGCTTATAATTAACCCCCTTGCGGGTGGCGGAAAGGCAAAGAACGTCATTACCAAAATCAAAGTTTTCTTTCATCTCCATGGTTATGAGATAACCGTCATTGAAACACGAAGGAAAGGCGACGCAATTAAATTAACAAAACGATATCGCAACAAGCATGATATTGTTATTGCCTGTGGAGGAGATGGCACTATCAATGAAGTTATTAATGGACTCGCTGGCACAAAAAAACTATTAGCAATTATTCCTCTCGGCACGGAAAATGTACTGGCGCAGTATCTTCGCATTCCACTGGATATTGACGCAGCATGTTTGCGCATTCTCCAAGGAAAAGTGAGGAAGGTGGATGTTGGCAAGACAAATGGGAGATATTTTATCTTGATGACCGGCATCGGCTTTGACGCCCATGTGGCTGCAAAAGTCGAACCGGTGCTGAAGAAACTTATTGGCAGCATCGCATATCCATTGACGGCTATAAGAGAAATCTTCGCCTACGAGCCGGCGAAGATTACGATCACTGCGAATAACAAACAATACACTGGCTATTATGTTATTGTAAGCAATTGCAGGTATTACGGCGGAAAAATACCCATAGCCTACCGCGCCCAGATCGATGATGGCTTGCTTGATGTGTGCATCTTCCGCAGCCCACAAATTTATAATGCCATTCGATATTTAGTAAGCACCACGATACTCAAGGAAGACCTTTTCCGCGACGTCATTTACATCAAGACAAAAAAATTGATGGTTACCGCGGAAAAACCAACATTAGTGCACACGGATTGCGAAATCATCGGCATAACGCCGGTAAATATTGGGGTAAAGAAAAAAGCGCTCACTATTATTTGCTGATCATCCTGTTGCTATAATCCTCTCTACTTCTTCTTTTGTTATTGGATCAACAGTAATGAACAATGCTTCAAGCCCCGGCTTTAAGCCCGTCTTATCGGTAACTAATTGATGCGTTGTTGGAAATATAATCCAGCGTTTGTCAAGCTTGGAGAATGGATTCACAAAATATATGCTAAAATGACGTTTGAACTTGACGAGCTTATCCCAATTTTTGATAACAATATCAAGGTTCTGCCTGGTGTTGTATACAATCAAAGAACAAAGCTCATAATCCTTCAGCCTAGCGAGCGCAGCATCACTATCCTCAAGAAAAGGAACGATGATATAGAGATGCTTCTTGCCATCCCGAAGATTTGTAAGAAGTGTGTCTTCTCCAGAATCGTCAATAGTGTCGATCTTCCGCTGGATCAAATCCTTATTGACGAGATAGCGATGGATCCATTCCTTAAGATAAGAAATGGTTTTGTCGATGGCGATCACCTCTGGTGCGATCAGGAGATTTAAGTTTATAAATGTTTTTATCGGCTTCTTTATCAGTCGATGATTTTAAATAGGCATGATATTTTGCAAATTGCATGGAACCCAAACAAGACATTCCAAAAGTTCTGAACAGGCTCAGCCAAGAGAAAAGCCACACCATGCTGGGCAGCTTTAGCACTAAGTACGACCCTTGGCACATTCTTATTGGCACCATTCTTTCTGCACGTTCTAAGGATGAAGTTACTGAACCATTATGCGAAGAGCTTTTTAAGCATTATCCAAATGCGAAAGCCTTAGCAAATGCGAATTCCAAGGATGTTGAACGCATGATCAAGCGCATTGGCTTTTACCGGAATAAGACGAAGCATATTATTGCTACATCCAAAATAATTCTTGAAAAATATCATGGCAAGGTTCCAGAGACTATGGAAGAACTACTACACTTGCCTGGCGTTGGGAGAAAGGTTGCGGGATGCGTCCTTGTCTATGCACACAGTAAAGATGCCATACCCGTGGACACTCACGTGCATCGTGTCTCCAATCGATTAGGGTGGGTGAAAACAAAAAAACCGGAGCAAACAGAACAGGCGTTGATGAAACTCGTACCAAAGAAGTATTGGCAAGTTGTCAATGATTACCTTGTTTGGCACGGCAAAACAACATGCAAGCCAATAACTCCAGAATGCTCACGATGCGTCGTTAGAAAATGGTGCAAAAGGGTTGGGGTAAAGCGATGGAAATAAGGGTGAAAGCATGAGTGAAGAAGCATTGTACATGGATGATAGTTATCTCAAAGAATTTGATGCGACAGTTATTGGTATTAAAGATGGCAAGCATATTTTTCTTGATAAAACTGCATTTTACCCAACAGGCGGCGGACAGCCATGTGATTATGGGAGTTTAATACGCAAATCGGATGGCAAGCGATTTGATGTGGTCAATGTCGCCAAGATGGACGGCAAGATCGCGCATGAGCTTCGTGAACCTGGATTGCAGGAAGGAGATCACGTCCACGGCGGCATCGATTGGGAACGACGCTACAAGCTGATGCGCATGCACACCGCAGCGCATTTACTCAGTGCGATGTGCTTCAAGATGGGAGCAAAGATGACCGGCAATCAGCTTGGCACCGATGAATCGCGCATTGATTTTGATCTGGAACAATTTGATAAGGAAAGGATCACGCAGCAGGTTGCTATGCTCAACGAATCCATGAAAAGGGATGCGCCAGTAAAAGTATATTACATGGACCGTGAAGAAGCACTCAAAGATCCGGAGATGGTAAAACTTGCAAAGATTTTGCCGCCTGCAGTTGAGCGCTTGCGTATCGTAGACATTAAAGATATGGACAGGCAAGCAGACGGCGGCACCCATGTCAAAAGCACAAAGGAAGTTGGGGAGATTGTGATCACAAAAATGGAGAATAAGGGAAAAAGTAACAGAAGGGTTTATTTTACGCTGAAATAACGCAAACTCGCCGCTCGGGGCTATCCACGGGCTAAAGCCCATGGTTTTACGCCCCTCGCCTCTAACAGGCGAGTTTG
>JACQMX010000015.1 GCA_016203375.1 Candidatus Woesearchaeota archaeon
AAAAAATACTTGCTTGAAGGAGAATCGATAGAATCCGTTTTCGATCTTGGCACACAATTTCTAAAACTTTATCAGGTTATTGCCACAAATCGCCGTCTCATTGTTGTTAAAAAATTTCCAAAAAACTTGCTCGAAGTAGATTATGCCAATATTGAGCTTATTGAATATTACACAAATGTCGATTGGCGCTATGCTATTTATTCTGGCTTCGTACTGCTGATATCAGTAATATTTTTTATTAATCGTGGGGCAGTTATAAGCGGCATGAGCAATTTTCTTCCACCACTAGCGCCCATACTTGAAGCCCCTTTATTCCCTGGCTTTAATACTGGAGAGTTTATTCTAACAGCGGCGGCGCTAAGCGGTTTTTTGTATCTCTTCGGCCTTTTTGTCTTATCATTAATGGGAAGATTGCGCATTCTTATCTACGATCAGCCGCCGATAGATATGATATCATCGCTTAGTCCTGATATACAGAACATGATCAAGGTTTTTGAGACGAAAAAACGAACTCTCGGAACGCAAACGATGCAGCAGCGTTTCGAAGCCATACCGCCATTGTCGCCGCCTAAAAAGTAATAATCAAAGGAGAAGGAAGCAATCTTTATATACCATCATCTCTTCTGTAACGCTCATGAGACTATTGATATCACAAGACAATCAATCCTATCTTCTTCGTGATATAACAAAAGATTTCCACACCAAACATGGTTTTCTTAAAGCTACAGAAATTAAAAAAGCAAAGGACGGGCAAACGCTCACAACAAATCTTGGCTATAAGTTTATAGTGCTTTCACCAACATTCGCTGATCTTTTTTCAAAGATCGATCGCGGACCGCAGATTATCACGCCAAAGGATATCGGAACGATTGCTGCATATACTGGCATTGGCAAAGATTCTTTTGTTGTAGACGCCGGCTCTGGCTCTGGCGCATTGTGTTGCTTTATTGCGCATCTTGCCAAGAAGGTTGTAACGTACGAGAATGACTCTCGCAGTGTTGAGGTCACGAAGAAAAACATCCAGCTGCTTGGACTCAAAAACATCAAGCTCAAGCAAGCGGATGTGTACCAGGGCATTGAAGAAAAGAATGTTGATGTCATCACACTTGATCTTCCAGAGCCATGGAAATGCCTTGAGCATGCGCATAAGGCATTGAAGCCTGGTGGATTTTTAGTTTCCTACTCCCCGCACATAACGCAGATACTGCAATTGGTTAATCAGGCAACTGCACTTGGCTTCACGCATATGAAAACGCAAGAAACCATCGAGCGCCAATGGGTAGTAGAAGGCCAGCGCGCACGGCCAGAGTACCAAATGCTCGGTCACACTGGCTTTTTAGCCTTCTTCAGGAAAGTATAGAGAACATGTAGATCATGTCTCCAAAATCTGCAACAAAACGCAAAACATTGCGCACTGAAATACGGGTTATTGGTATTGATGACGCTTCTTTTGACAAGTTTAAAGATAAGAAAACATTGGCTATTGGCGTCATCTTTCGCGGAGGGAATTTTCTTGACGGCGTTATCTCCATTCCGGTGCAAGTAGATGGAGATGATGGTACTGAGCAGCTTGTACAGATGATTAATAAAAGCAAGTTCAAGCCGCAGCTTCGATGCATTTTACTCGATGGCATTGCAGTTGGTGGTTTTAACGTAATTGATATTCAAGAACTTTCTATGAAAACAAAACTGCCGGTGATTGTGGTGGTACGGGATTATCCTAATTTTGAGAAAATATTTACTGCGCTAAAAAAACTTGGTATGGAATGGAAACGGGAACTCATGGAAAAGGCAGGGAAGCCGATGAGAATCGGGAAGGTTTATGTTCAGCTATGCAACATCTCTCAAGAAAAAGCGAAGGAGATTCTTGAGATAACATCAACAAGATCCTACTTGCCTGAGCCGATACGGGTTGCGCACTTGATCGGGCAAGGGATTAAGTATGGGGAGAGTAAAGGACGGGCATAGGATGGCGTTTAACGTGTCCTCTTTAAAAAATATAAAGTGTATGTGTAATGTTTACCTTATCTCTTTCTAGCAAGGGTCACCAACATCACCGCATTCTGATGCGCATGTGTGACTGGTGATATCCGGTAATAGCTATTGAAGAAATACCCTTGCGTCTCAGATCCAGGAATAGTTCTCATCGCTTGTACATAATCATTGACGAGAAGTTCCAGTCCGGGTATAGCTTTAATTCCTTCACTGATAGCACTTCTAAATATCTCATTGACTGTTACCGGTTCGTCTCCTATGCACATGGCAATAATTGGATCTCGTGTCTCTTTCTCAAAGATGTATGCCCTCTCCGGAACCTTGCCTGTTTTTCTTTTTACGTGCGCGGAGATACATCCAACACCCGGCCTGACATCCTGTAAGTGAAGGAAATATCCTCCAGGTGCAAGCGCTTCGGCAACTTGATGGATCGCTTTACCCATAAAAAGAGCAGTATCAAAGGAAGATAACCCACATATCACCGGTACCTCCCGATATGGAATATTGTAATATGATCCTTCGACAACACGAGCCGTTGGATTTCTCCGCCTATTCTCCTCTACAGCTTTTGGATTAATTTCGACCTGCAACCAATTAGCTACATCCTCCGGCTTCAGTCTCGCATAGAAATACCCGGTAGCTCCTGAACCATATTCAATAACGCCATTTCGTGGCAAGCTGTATGCATCCCATACATGCGCAACGATCGCCTGGAGGAGTCCTTGGACGTTTTTCCTGGTTTTTTCGAAAATAGCCGTTGCATCTATTCCCTCGCTCTCGAAATAATTTTTGATTGCCTGGTGGTCAAATGCGTCCATAATATTAATGTCAAGAGCAACAGGAACAACACCTAACTTTTTCCTCAGTAATGCAGCATAGAAATCAACTTCTTGAGGACTTACCACCTTGATTTCTATTTCCTCTCCGCCCATGCCGCAGTTGAATTGGAGCTTTTTAAAAAGATATCTTATATCGAGGCGACGCATGTTTTTGTATCCCTAGCTCAGGAGAATACAAAAACTTACACATAATACAACTTCCCTTCCGCCTTCTGCTCCCTGTCCATCTGCGAGCCTGGCTTGTTCGCTCGTGGCCGATAGCTTTCTTGGTCGCGCCGGAAAGTAAGGCCGATATCGGATAAAAACATATTCATGCCTGTCTCCATGCTCATGGGCCCATGCACCTCACCGCGCTTGGAAGGCTCGCCGTCAAACACGACAAGGCGGTCAGAGAGATAGTCGAGAAAAAGAAGGTCATGATCAACCACCAAGCAGGTTGTGCCGCGCTGCTGCATAACCTCTCTAATAACTTTTGACACGATAAGGCGCTGTTCAACATCAAGGAAAGCGGAAGGCTCATCAAGCAGATAGAGATCAGCTTTCTTCGCAAGACAAGCGGCAATGGCAACGCGCTGCAGTTCACCGCCAGATAACTCATTCAGCTTCTTCTGGAACAGATCCTTTAACCACAATGGCCTGATCAACAGATGCTCATAATTTAGGATCGCATCGTTGAGCACGACCATGACAATCTCATCGCTATCCGCATCAAGATACTGTGGTTTGTAGGAAACGGTAAGCTTCATATCCACATCGCCACGGTCTGGTTTGCTGACACCAGCGAGGATCTTGACGAATGAGGTTTTTCCGATACCATTTTCACCGAGAATACCAATAACTTCATTCTTCCAGAGCATGCCCTCCTTTGCCGCAAGCTGAAATTTGCCGAGCTTGGCCTTGACATCTTTCCAGCCAGTCAGCACCGTCATACCTCTCGTTTCTGTAGGTGGCTTTGCCATAAACTTGATCTCGTGATCTCTGAAGCGCATGTTCTCTTCGCGTAAATAGCCTTCGAGATAAGCGTTAATGCCAGCCTTGCTTGCCTTTGGCTTGCTTACGACACCATATGCCTGCTCTTCTCCGTACATAATATGGATAAGATCCGTCATGTGATCGAGGATAATCAGGTCGTGCTCGATCACCATGACTGCCGTGTCTGGAGTGGCAAGCTCTCTGATGAATTCTGCCACCCGCAAGCGTTGCTTGATATCGAGATAGGAGGTTGGCTCATCGAAGAAGTAAACATTCGCCTTTTTGAGCACCGTTGCGGCAATCGCTACTCTCTGAAGCTCACCGCCAGAAATCTTGCTAATATCTGTATCAAGGAAATTCTCAAGCAGCAGCTTTTTGGTGATTTCTGAAAGCTGTTTTTTCTCATCTACATGAGTAAGCAGCTCGCGCACTGTCCCTTGAAACTGTTTTGGAATAAGATCGACTGCCTGCGGTTTGTATGCAACTTTAATCTTACCATCACGGAGTTTCTCAAAATAAAGCTGCGCCTCGCTGCCCTTAAAG
>JACQMX010000013.1 GCA_016203375.1 Candidatus Woesearchaeota archaeon
ATACCTCACTAATCTTTATAAAGATGAACTTTTTCTTTTTGTATTATGCCACCCATTCACATACGTTATGTGGTTACTGTTTATGGTGAACGGAAGCCGTTCTTTACAAATATGGATTATTATAACACCATACCTGTAACTGCTATGGATTTTGCAGAGGAGCGTGGTGTTCCTATTCACCTTTTATCTCGCTTGAAAGATCCAGGCAATGCGCTTATGGACATTGTTGCATCTGAACAACCATTTGCTGAAGATTTGGCTGCCAAGCTTCGTGAGATGAAAAAATATGAGCGGGTTGAGGTAAAACAAGAGACGATAGACTTTAGTATACTTCGAGCTGGAACGCAATGATTAGCTATTCACTTATTCCTTTGCCATCTCCCACAATAAATTGAAGTAATTTCTATAACTTTCCGCAATATCCGGCACCTTGATTGATATCGCGATAGGCTCTCTGGTAAACAGGATGATGCCTACTTTATTCGCGTATACGGCGGTTGTAGCAATATTTTTGTACTCTTCAGGGAGATAGCGTACCTGATCGAGCTTGATGTGCTTGAACTTCCCGCGCTGGTCTTCGGTGAATAAAAGTTTTGAGTGAATGCCGGTGCCAAGGCGTCTTTGACGATATCTTCTAAAAATGTCGACGAATTCATTCGGCACGGTAATTGCGCCAATAACCAACACTTCTTTCCCCTTGATGATGATGTCGTCTAAAATAGTCTTAATGCCTTCCGGGCCTTTAAAGAAATTGATGATTTGCGTATCTTTTGTGTCTTCATAACGCGCGGTTAATAAGTGAAGGAGCTTGTTGAGGTTTTCTTTCTTTTTCTTGACTAGCGCAAGTAGGTTCTGGGGAGGAAGAACTTCATAATATTTGTTCCCCTCATGTTCTGCCGCGTGAACAAGTCCTTTTTTTGTAAGGTTGTTGATAATTGGGTAGATCGTCCTGCGGTGGATGCCGGATTTCTGCGATATTTCGCCAGCTTTTGCACCACGCATTTTCAGGATGGCAAGGTAAACCTTTGCTTCTCCCTGCGTCAGGCCACTGTTTTTGAGTATTTGTTCTTCCATGGTCTCCTACGGTTTTGCCTTTTTCCAAAGAAATTCAAAGTTATTCCTGTAACTTTCAGCAATAGTGCTGTTTTCAATAAGCAGAATAATAGGCGATTGCGCGCGGACAGTCATGATAACTTTATTATCATAGACGGTAATTATCGAGGGACTTGTGTATTGTCTAGGGAGATACCTGAAGCTACTGTTAGGAAAGGTATGTGCGCGCCTATCTGTTTCATTCGCGAGAAATCTATATTGAATATTCGATCGTTGGATGGCTTGCCTAAAATGCTGGAAATATGGTCCAATCCATTCACCAAATTCGCCAATGTCTCCCATGATGAAGATGTCTGTCTTCGACGTGAGTTGATCCTTCAATGCTTGCTTCAAGCCTTTTCTTCCCTCAAGCAGCATGATCTTTTCTTCCGTCTTGCTGCCTGCGAATCGTTGTTCAAGGGCAGGGAGAATGCTTTGCAATTCATCTTCCTCTTTTTCTACAATTTCCAGAAGGCGTTTTGGATTAACGGCGAGATAATAGCGCTTCTCATTGCGCTTCATGAAGCCAACAAGGCCCTTTTCGATAAGGCGTTCCATAGCATCGTACACCGTACGTCGATGGATCTTTGTCTTTTTTGAGAGCGTGCCTGATGTGGAAGCGCCTAATTCAAGCAAGGTGGCGTATATCTTCGCTTCAACATCAGTTAAACCGATTGCCTTTAAAGCCTGTAAGTCCATGGTATATGTAAGAACTCTGAATTCTATATAAGGTTTGTGGTGATAAATAGCACCACTTACTGATAAATAGACTGCTTTGCTCAAATAATATACGACATATAATCCCATACCATCCACGGGACATGGTAGTTTCCTTTCCTCAATCACGGGGAAAGGGATACCATTGTTCGCTGATTACAAAGAGAAGCAATTCGGCGAACGGAATGATGATCATTTGAGTAAGTATATTTGAGTGAACAGCTGACATAAATGAAGTATTGGAGGTTGAGAACATGACAAAAAAAGTGGAAGTAACCACTATTGACATGGTTGGTGAAGCAAGAGAATTAACGCCCGAAGCAGTTAGACAATATTTCTTAGCCTCGCTGCGCGTTGTGCCATTTTTACAACGCAGGGTAATCAATCCAATAGAAGAAGCGCTAAAAGTATTGCCTGGTTTTACCGATGAAAAACGTCCTGATCCAAGCCCGAATGAATACAGGCATAAGATGGGTGACGTGACATTCACAGTAACCACAAAAGCGACAACAAAAACACCGTCTTATCAAGAAGTCTATGACGATCTTAATAATTATTTGGCATTTCTGCGCATGGAAAAAGAAGATGGCAAGCAGGTGCCGTGCGTGCGAACGATTGAGGACAGGCTTTATGTTCAGCTTAATGATGTTTTGGTGCACATCGATGCATTTACAGATAAGGTTATCAAAGAAGGCATCTCTCAAAGCTTGGGTTATGTTGCTCCTCCGCGGCTTGAAGAGAATCTCAACACGCTTGTTGTGCCATTGCGTAATTATAGAAAATTGCCGCCAGGTTCCGGCGCAATGTATGTGCAAGCAAGCCTATTTGCCGAGCGAGCGAAAGAGCTGGCCATAGTTCCATTTGAACGGGCACTGAAAGAAGAGAGCGGTTATTCAAAATTAAATATTCCAGCTGAAACAGAAGAATCTTACATCCAAGTTGGCCCTCACCTCTTCTGTGTGCAATCCATACCATCTAATAATCCAGATTACAAAGGGATTATTGATGCCTTGGTACTGCCGGTGCCAGAAAAGCGATCAAAAAAACAGCCAGGAGAACTTACATTAGTGCATATGGGTGTGGATGATCAGAGAGTTGAAATATACATTCCAAGACAGCGTGAGGAGGAATGGTATGTTTCTCTACTAGGCTTGCAGCAGCGCATTGAGCAGCTTACAACCCTAATGACTAAGCGTGAAATTCGCCAGCCTATCTATCATTACCCTGTTGTATAATTAGGATGAGTTAAGAAATCTTTTTCTTTCTTCTTATTTTTTTAATTTCTTCGATAAGGGAATTTTCCACTGAAATCAAAAAGTGGGCCAGTAGTTGGATAGATGTCAGCATGTACAAGTTGTGGATCAGCGATGGTTTGATATGGTTCCGTATCAAGCGGCTCAAGCGTTATGAAGGGGCGTTCTCGTCTATTGTCAGTTTCGCGTCCGAAATATCGGAGCGTTGGCGTATAGACACCCATAACCCCGAGTTGGGCACGATATTTTATAACATGGCCTGGCGCCATGCTGCGTGTCTGAATACCTATGGGGATGTATGGGTTCATGTGTCGAGAATATTCTGTGGTGCTGCCTATAAAGGAAAGTTCTTGGATCGTGAGAATATCATGTAACGAAACACATGCAATCTTATGAAGGCGGTGCATGGTCTCATCAAATCCCGCGACTTGGTGTCGATGGATTTCCGTCTTCACTGCTGCTGATTCTGTAATACTTTCTAGCGTCATGTCAACAATATCCCATTACTTTAGTTAAAAAATCCTGCACTTATTTATAAGGTTTTTGGTTTTTAAAGAAAATGTTTTACCACAGTTTTACCGCTATCACCCTTGGCTATTTCAGGTTCGTCACAATCCTCTTCGCTACCTCAGCCTGCTGCCCTCCCTCATACGGTTTTCCATGCCAATGATGGTAGCCATCGTTCATAAACCTGGGGATAACATGAATATGCGCGTGAAACACGATTTGCCCTGCAGCCTTGCCGTTGTTCATACCAATATTAACACCGTCTGCTTGAACACCGCGTACAACCGCCTTTGCTATTCTCTTGGCCGTGGTAAACACAGCGTTGATTTCATCATTAGTCATCTCGTACAAGTCCGTACAATGTTGTTTTGGCACAACAAGTGTATGACCGGGATTTACAGGGCTTATGTCAAGAAATGCATAAACATTATCATCTTCGTAAATCTTTGATGACGGTACTTCTCCTTTTATTATTTTGCAAAAGATGCAGTCTGTCATTTTCTCACCTTTGTTATTCTAGCCTTTATCATTCTAGCTATTCCATCTTAGCGATAATGCCTACCTTCCGCGCCTGTTTAAAACAGTGGAGGAAGAAATAATACATAACAATTAGGAGTATTGCATCAAGGAAAAACGCGAAAAAAAGGCTGTTCCATGCTATTTTACCTGTGGCAAAAGCGTATCGCATACCTTCAAAGGCGTGCGTTGTCGGGAACACCAAAGAGATTTTCTGCAGCCATAACGGTGTTGAGCTTAAGGGATAAAATACAGCGCTAAATGGTTGAATCAGGAATGCAAAGCTCCATGCAAAAACCTGGATCTTCACACCATAACGGAAAATCAGGCCAGTAACAAAGATGCCAAACACCCAGCCAAGCAAGAGCAAGGCAAGCGAGAACAATAAAACAACGAAAATACCGGCACCAAAAATATTAAACGAATAAAGGACAGCTCCGAGAAGCGCGAGTAATCCAAAAGTTATAACAGACCGAATGAGGCCAAAGAGGACGGCGGACAGAATAATCTCTTGCGGCTCTACTGGAGTAGAGAGCAGATTGTATAGATTCCTGCTCCAGAAATCCTCAAGGATGTAGTTGCCCATATCCTGTGAGGCACGTTGATAGAACGTCCACAATATCGCACCGCCAAGGAAGATATTGAGCACTTGGCTTTCTTTGGTGAGGTCCATAATAAAATATGACGTGAAGCCCCAGATGAGCAAGCCAATCAATGGCCAGTAAAGCATATCAAAGATGCGATCTAGTCTATTGATAGTGATGTAATAATATTTTAGCATGAGGGCGTTTATTCTATACCATCTCATAGCTGCTCACCTCTGGCGATTTTCAGGAAGACGTCCTCAAGGCTCGGTTTTCGCACATTAATGTCAATAATTTCAAGGCCTTCCTTGATGATGGCATTGATAATCTTTGGAAGCTCCACTTCTCCTCTGATCTCAAAGATGACCATGTTTAGCTTTGATTCTGTCACTTTCACCTTAAACCTTTCCACAATAGAGCGAAGTGATTTTCTCTTTTCCCCGATGATATCAATTTTTACCGATTGCGTCTTGATGCGCTTCCGCAATTCCTTTGGTGTACCGATCATGAGGATTTCACCTTTATGGAGAAATGCAATTCTGTCACATAATTGCTCGACTTCTGTCATGTTATGCGACGTAAAAACAATGGTTGTTCCTTGTTCTTTTTGGTAATCCTTGAGGATTTTTCGTGTTTTCTGTGCGATATCCGGATCAAGGCCAACCGTGCATTCGTCGAGAAGGAGTACTTTTGGATTGTTGATGAGGCCTTTGCAGAGAATAACTCGGATAATCTGGCCGGTGCTAAGGATGAAAACCTTTTTGTGGCGCAAATCCTCGATCTCGAATATCTTGAGAAGATGGGAAATTCGTTGATCAAGGTCTTTTACTCCATAGAGTTTGCCATAAACTCTCAGATTTTGCTCAACGGTGAGGATGCCAGTAAGGAAAGAGTACGCCGCGCCGACATTCATCTGATTTTTTACTGCCTCTTTTTCTATTTCAGGATCTTTGCTGAGAATGGTTATAATCCCTTTATCTTTTGTGAGCAGGCCTGAGAGGATGTTGATTATGGTTGTCTTTCCTGCACCATTTGGGCCAAGAAGGCCAAACATTTCTCCTTCGCGAACGGAGAATGAAACATTTTTCAGCGCATAGTTTACCTTGCTTCTAGATTGGTATGTTTTGGAAAGGTTTGAAATAGTAATAGCGTCCATTGGCAAAATGCAGAAGAGGAGGTTTATAAATCTGGCGGTGATAAAAATGGAGTTAGCTTTAAATAAAGAACAAGATTAAAGCAAGCATGGCACTCGATAACATATTAGAGCATGTTAATCCAAAGAGATTGCTTCGTATTGGTACTCTTAGTTTAGTGTGTTTTGGGTCATATACCGCTGCTAAGTATGCATTGTCAAACTCTTCTTTGGATGAAGAATCAAGTTCTTTGCCGGCAAAAAATGAATATGCAATGGATGCTGCTCCACAAGATGCTGGGGTTTCGGGGGCTGCTTTAGAACCTGATGCATCAACACCGCAGATGTACAAGTCGACAGATACTGATAATACTAACAGGCGTTTTCCACAAACCATTGAATGCATCGGTTATCATATTGAAGCAAAGAAAGAGATTGGTGGAGAATTTCATTTTAGAGAAGCATTCGAAGATCGTGGAACAGCCCTTGTCATTTATCAGAATAATCGCAACAAGAAAGAGTATTGTGTTGGTATGCTTACTGATTCCCATTCACTCAAATTTTTTGCATTACCTCTTGTAAACAAAACCGATGGTGAATCGTCTGGATTTTATCTCATCGATCCTGCCTATGATCGTCCTTATGCGCCAAGATCTAGATCATGGTATTTTATTTACGACCCAGAAAGCAAGTTTGAGGCTGGTTATAAACTGATTATTATGGATGCCGAGTATCTTCGCAATACGTACATACCGGCAGGCCATTTTGTTAGAGAAAAATAATCAGCTCAATTCTTTTACTAGCTTTGCCGCCAGCTTGCTCGTCATGTCGCGCACGTCAAGTGGTGGATTGACTTCTACAATATCCATCATGCCAAGATTCTTGAGCAGTTTCAGGCGCTGGCAAAAATAAATTATCTCTCTTGACGTTAATCCGCCAGGTTCGAGATACCCTGTGCCGGGCGCAAAGGCAGGATCAACAGCATCAATATCAATGGAAAGATAGAATGCGGGCCATTGCCGCACGGTTTCCATGACTGCATCACAGACAGTCTCAACGCCCATCTCTTGAATGTCCAGCATGTGATAAACGCGAATCTTATGCTCTTGCAAGAAACGCATCTCGTTCTCGGTCCAATTTCTTCTGCCTAGAAGGATAATGCGATCTGGAGCAACAAGGCCTTCTTTCACGAGCACAATGAGGAGGTCTTCCTGCGTTGGCGGAGAAAACATATTTTCAGCGTCCGGATGCGCGTCAAAGATGACAATGCCAGCGCCAGGATGTTGCTTGGTAAACGCTTTCATGCATGCATATGTAATGGAGTGATCACCACCAAGAATGATGGCACGCTCTTTCAGCGCAGAAACCGCTTTGAGAATATTCTCATTCGTCTCTTCGATGTTTGTGTGATTAACAGGCACATCAATCATCTGATAATCACAGCCTGTTCCAGCTTCATTGAGGAACAGGTCGTGCATCTGCTCAATGATTTTGTTCGGCGCTTCCCGCGCGCCACGGCCTTTGCCGAAGCCTGCACCATCAAAAGGGATTTTGAGGAGTTTCATGGCAACGAAAGAACTGCCTTGGTTATAAAAAACTTCGCCTCCCTCGAAATATTTATAAACCATTATCTCTCTTTTTCACCATGCCGGATCTTGATGACATAGTGGATAAAAATACGCGCCATCGAAATGCTACAAGACTGGTCTCCAATACATTTTATAGTAGCATCCTTGCTGCGACGTTAGAGCCTCCTCACTATTTTTCCTTTATACCACTAATTCTGCCAGCATCTGCGTTTACGCTGACGCTTATTGATGAAATCAAGAACCTTCGTATGAATCTAGGATATCCTCTTTGGGGTTCGGCTTTTGGCTTCGCGCTAGGCGGCCTGATTGATGAGACTAATTACCCACTAATGTATACAGTTGGACTAATAGGTGGATCAGTAGGCTTAGTGGCGGCATATATGGGAAGAGGTGGGAAAAAGTTTTTTAATCCAGAACCTCCTAAGCAGGAATCAACAGATAAAACACCTCCACAAAGATATTACCCTTGGTAAATTTTTAGGCATGTATACTCCAAGAAATAAATATTTATAAAGTTAAAATATATAACCTTCTTTATGTCAGAACGTCTAGAAGAAATAGCAAGTCAAGCAAAGCACTTGAATCTTAAACGAATAGCACTAAATACGCTTTACGGCGGGTTCTTAGGAGGATTATTTGAGCCCGGATATACTATAGCGCCTGCTGTAGCAGCATCAGCACTTACGCTCACAGTTATCGATGAGGTCAAAGACCTTCGTATGGATTTGCGATCTTCTTACTGGGGCGCGTTTTTCGGTGGTATGATAGGGAGTTTATTTGATATGGATAATAATCCATATTTCCCTCACGCAGTAAGCTATGCGGGTGCAATGATTGGCGGCTCGCTAGGGTTATTGAAAGCGTATGCTGGAAGAAAAACATCCACTGCTACCATAGTAAATGAAACCAACCCAGCTTAGAAAGCTTTACACTTTCTTCAACACATCCAATACCTTCTGCTTCAGCATCTCTTTTGGGTAGAATCCAGTAATCCTGTCAACCTCTTCGCCCATATTAAACACAATAAGTGTTGGAATGCTCATTACGCTATTCTGGCTTGCTCCATCAGGATATTCCTCAGTATTCAGCTTGCAGAATTTCAGTTTTGAAAGATCTTTATCCTTCGAAAGCTCTTCATAAACAGGAGCCAGCATCTTGCACGGTCCACACCAGGAAGCCCAGAAATCCACGATGCACAGGTTATCATTTATCGTTTCGTCAAAATTATCCGCGGTTAACTCCGTTACCATCGCGTTCACCTATCGCTCAAAAAAATCATCTGTCAATTGCGGCGGCCTTGGTTCAGAGGGTGGATGGGGTTGCCGTTGTGGTCGTCTTCCCCGACGTTCCTGTCTCGGGCCTTGCCTTGGAGATGCTCCTTCTTTTGGCGCTTCACCTTTCAGTTCAATAGGGACAAGCTTCTCATCCGTTGCCTTTTCTCGCGGTTGCCCACCGGATGGACTTGATGGCGTTGGCATCTTGCCAAGTAAGAATTTGTTCGGCTCTTTATCCATATCCACAATCATGTGTGCAGCTTCTTTCAAGCGAGAAGAGCAACTCTTGCCAAAGGCGATGACTTCTGTCCTACAGCCAAGGGCTTTCGCATGCTCTAATAAATCCTGAAAATCACCATCGCCGGAAACAAGAACAATGACATCAAGTTTTGCCGCCAGGCGCATGACATCCATCGCGATGCCAACATCCCAGTCGCCTTTCTTTGCGCCGCCATAAAAGATTTGCAATTCCTTGGCGCGAAGTTCATAGCCAAGTTTCTCAAGGCCTTCGTAAAAATGCTCTTTGTCCCGTTCCGCGGTCTTGATGACATACGCAATAGCCCGAATGAGCTGTCTGTCAGCCACAGCTGTTCGCAGGATATTCGCGAAATTGATTTTTCTCCCATAAAGGCTTTTGGCAGAATAGTACATATTTTGAACGTCAACAAAAACGCCAATCCGCTGCTCTCGATGTTGTACCAATAGCATCACCTTCTTAACTGCTGTATCACTTTCCTAACTGCTTTTTCTACTGGTTTATAATCTTTTCGTGGCGTCTTGCTCCTTCATATCCCATATCTTTAAATATCCCTCCTTTTCCTGCCATTATATGCGAAATGTTGACTATCCTCCAATATGGCAAATTTCTCCAGAAGTAAAGGACACAGCGAGAGTGGTAGAAGGATTGCTTAGACCAACGCTTGTCCGACAATATTGTGGCGGCAACGAGAGACAGTATCTTGACGCTACCGTGCCATTTCGGGAGAGACAGCTTCCTTCACTTTTATCCATTGCATCGCCACATAATTTGCGAAGAAAGATTGTTCTCGACCTTGGTTGTGGATCGCGCTATGCAAGGGATGCTGATACGTATACATCATTCGAACCTTGGCTTAGTCGGGCACTGCATGCGCTTGACATTCATGTCATCGGGGTGGATATTGCAAATCTAGACGGGGAATATTTTGATCACCATTCCATCGATCTTTTCCTGCCAGATTCCTTAGGTTTTATTCCAGACGAATCTATTGGTATGGTATACGCGATCGGATTATTTGATTCTCCGGCGCTCAAAGAAAACTATGGACACGATGCTGGCAGGCAGTTGCGCGATCATATCCTTCCTCAACTAGAAAGAATCGTTAAACCTGACGGGATTTTTATGTACGAGCGAACGGGAACGCAAATGCTCAAATCAGCTTAAATTCATGTTGTCCAGTCAATGCTGACTCCTTTACCGCCAGTAAGGTATCGGTGGCATTCTAATGCAGCCTTCGCACCTTCTCCTGCAGATATCACTGTCTGCTTGAACGGCACTTGCGTAACATCTCCAGCAGCAAAGAGGCCAGGACAGGAGGTGTTGCATCGTTCATCGACAATAATCTCCTTTTTATCGTTAAGCTTGACCAGATCTTTAACCATGCTTGTATCAACAAGATAGCCAATTTCAAGGAACATACCTTGTACATCTAATTTCCTTTTCGCTTTGGTAACTACATTTTCCGTCATGACGCCAGTAACAAATTTATTACCAAGAACTTCAGTTATCACGCTATCAAAAACGAGTTCAACATTCTTGAGCTTTTTCATTTTCTCAAGACTTGTCTCATCTGCGGTAAATTGCTTTCGGCGATGAACAACATATACTTTTTTTGCGAGCGCAGCCATTTCGATGGCGCCTTCAACAGCGCTATTACCACCACCAACTACCGTAACATCCTTGCCTTTGAATAATGGGCCATCGCAGGTTACGCAAGTACTTACCCCTCTTCCCATAAATTTGTCTTCTCCCGGGATGCCTAATGTTCTGGATACTTTGCCGAATGCCAAGATGACGGCGCGCGCTTGGTACACTTCCCCGTCTGCCATATGAATGCGTAAGTCCTGCTCACCTTTCTTTTCTACCTTCATGGCCTTGCCCATACGGAATTCTGCACCAAATGCTTCCGTGTCCTTTTTGAAGCGTTGCATGAGCTCAACGCCGTGCATGGCTCCTGTGCCTGGGTAATTTTCAATATGGCTGGTAAGATTTGTTTGACCACCAATGTCCACACTGATAATGACTGTTTTTAGCTTCTTTCTACAAGTATACATGGCCGCGGTCATGCCTGCCGCCCCTCCACCAACAATAACAATATCATATTTTTTCATAGTCCTTTCAGACTAGCCAAAGTATTTAAAGATTATGTCCCGGCTCTGTCCCGAATGTAGCTGGCGCCTGCTTTCGCGAGCATCTTTTTCTTTCTCTTACATAGGTGACAGGGGGACGCCCCCTACGGGGA
>JACQMX010000010.1 GCA_016203375.1 Candidatus Woesearchaeota archaeon
ACCCTGAGCTCCAGTTTGGTGGGATCTCTCGCGATGCTCGAGATCCCACAAACGACGAACGACAAACTGAAAAAAGTGGTGTACTAAAACAGAAGGACGCGGCAGACTGTTCAACGCGGAAACTTTTCAACAAGCTATTACAGATCCAAGAAAAACCGTGTCAGCAGCCTAACCCCAAACCCTGTTCCATTTTTTGGAATATAATATTTCGCTGATTCGTACCATGCACTGCCCGCGATGTCAAGATGCGTCCATGGCGTTTCGCCGACAAACTTTTCCAAGAATGCTGCCGCGGTAATTGCGCCAGCGTACTTACCGCCTTTGTATCCAATGTTTTTCAAATCAGAAATTTCGCCTTTCATCTCTTCCTTATACTCTTCATATAATGGCAATTCCCAGACACGCTCATACGTTTTCTGGCCAGCGTCAAATAAGCGCTTTGCCATTTCCACATTATTGCTGAACAAGCCAGAAACGAATTCGCCAAACGTGACCAAACAAGAGCCAGTAAGCGTGGCAAGGTCGATGACAGCAGTTGGCTTCAATTCTTTGACCGTAAACGCTAGCGCATCTGCCAAGATCAGCCTGCCTTCAGCATCAGTGTTAGAAATTTCAACAGTTTTACCATTGTACGCCTTGAAAACGTCGCCAGGCTTGTACGCTTCCGGCCCGATCATGTTCTCAACGCAAGGCAGCACAGCAACAACATTACGCTTGATCTTCAGCTCGGCTAATGTTTTCATGGTGCCAAGGACAGCACCCACACCAGCCATATCTCCTCGCATGGTTTCGATGTAGTTTGTTGGCTTCAAATTCAGGCCGCCGGAATCGAAGGTGACTCCTTTACCAACAAGCGCTATTCGTTCCTTGAGGGCCTTGTTGCCAGCATATTCAAGAATGATGAGCTGCGGAGGGTATTTGCTTCCTTGACCAACAGCGATCATGAGGCCCATGCCCATCTTTTTCAAATCTTTTGTATCATAGATGGTACACTTCATGCCATACTTCTTGGCAATACGCTTCGCCTCTTCAGCAAGCGTTTCTGGATTAATCGTATGCGTGGAATCAGTAACCAAGTCGCGCACATAATTCACATTATCGCAAACAGTGATGGATTGATGTGCAAACGCGCCAACATTTTGCGCTTTGCTTGACGTGGTTAAGATGGTAAAATGATGAACACCATTTTTTTCTTTTTCTTCAGTAAGGTACTTATCAAACTTGTACGCGCCAAGCACAACGCCCTCAACAATGCCTGCCGTGAGGTCGTAATCCGATAGCCCGCCTACACTGTCAGGAAACACAACACCAAAGCTTTTAATCTTGAGCTCTCGCGCCTTTTTTGCAATGGCATTGTACGCGCGGCGGATTTTTTCTGCACTTATCTCTTTCTCTTTCCCTAAGCCAAGCAGCACCAGACGTTGCGCATTAACAACAGTAGGACTTGACAGCACAAGGACCTGGGCATTATTGCCCTTGAAATCACCGGTTGACACGACTTCATGAACGAGCGTGCCAACGGCATCTTGCGGCTTTTCTTTCTTGAGCTGTTCGACAGCTTCTTCAGTATACGCGAGAATGAGTGCTTCATCAGCGAAGGCTTCCAGCTTGTCTGTACGGACAAAGATTTGCATATAAATAAAAGCACAGGGTGGTGATTTAAATAGTTTACGATGATTTTTAGAGAAGGTCATATAAGGCCGCTTTTCTTCCAAATATTATGAATGAGCATCCGAGGCAGACTTAATTGAATGGCTGCAAGTCGAGAATTGCCTCTACAATGGTCTCTGGATTCCAAAACGCTTCTTATTTTTTCAGGAGATAAAATAGCGCTGCCAGGAAGAATCGCCGGTTTCCGACGAATAGGAATTGCAACTTCTGCAGCTTGAATGATTGGTGAATAAGGGTCAGCTGGATGTTGAGGATATTCATGTTTAATTGGTATGGCGTGATCTAATTGATGATGCTTTTCCAGCGCCCTATAAAGACCTGGATCAAAGTGATGTAATTCATTCTGGCTCATCCCTCCATATAATTCCCTATGCCGTTGATAAAATGCCAGCGGATTTCCATCGTAATCTCTCCTTCCAAATTGAATAGACGGCTTTTGGCTATCAAGATTGACATAAACAATCGGCCTTTCTGGATGCGCTAATCGTCTTTCTTCTTGTTGAAGTTGTGCAAGAACACCGAGTCTCTCTTTAATTTTTGAAGCATGCTCTATAACTTCATCAATACTGCCTGCAAGACTTTCTTCTGGCACATTTTTTGCAAGTTTGAGCAATAGGGTATGTTCGGCTTCGCTTAAATAAGGCTGAAGGCCTGCAATAGCTTCATTTATGCTGACGCGCTTTTCATACGCTAAGGAGGCATCCTCTTGAGCGGGATCTCTTTCATAAGTTAAAATATTGATAAGCATACTTTTAGAATCATCGTCCTGGACAAAATGATCAAGACGCAAATCATATTTTGCGTCCCATCGTTCCTGGCATCGTTCAACTAAGCCAGCAACATAATGATAGACCTCATTAAAAGTATGAAGTCCTTCTCTTTCTACATGATAAGAAGCCATTCTAAAAACTCTTGCTTGTAATGGCTGCGGCAAATCATATGTTTTAATGATCTGCTCTAAGATAACATCCGCCTTCCCCATAATACGGAAAAACTAGAAGCTATATAAAAATCTATTTCCCCACATGCTTCAGCATGTCCACCATTCTGCACGAATAGCCCCATTCGTTGTCGTACCAGCCAACAACATGAACAAAATTGCCACCAATAACATTGGTGTATTCCGCGTCAAAGATTACCGAATAGGGATTATCGATGATGTCCACGGAAACAAGTGGCTCTTCATTATACTGCAGGACACCCTTGAGATGATAATTTGCCACATTCTTGAAAAGCGAGTTGATTTCTTCTTTTGTCGTGCTTTTGCCAAGTTCAGCGGTAAAGCTAACAAGACTGCCGCAAGGAGTGGGCACACGAAGAGCATACCCATCAAGTTTACCCTCAAGTTCTGGAATGGTTTTAGCAACTGTTCTCGCAGCGCCAGTTGAGGTTGGAATGATAGAAACAGCGGCTGACCGCGCTCTGCGCAAGTCTTTGTGTGGCGCGTCAACAAGACGTTGGTCTGCAGTGTACGAGTGCGCCGTTACCATGAAGCCCCGCTTCAAGCCGAAGTTGTCATGTAACACTTTAACAAGAGGAGCGAGACAATTTGTTGTGCATGAGGCATTAGAAACAATGTGATGCTTTGCTTTATTATATGTATGTTCATTTACACCTTTGACAACAGTAAGGTCTGGATTTTTTGCTGGCGCACTGATAAGGACTTTTTTCGCTCCTGCTTTGAGATGTTTGCTTGCGCCATCTCTATCCGTAAAGAAGCCCGAACATTCCGCTACAACATCAATTTTGAGATCTTTCCAAGGCAGTTTTTCTGGATCCTTTTCCGCGAGAACCTTGATGACCTTACCGTCAACAACAATATTACCATTTTTTGCTTCAATGTGCGCATTCACGCGTTTGTGCACTGAATCATATTTGAGAAGATGCGCCAAGGTTGGAGCATCAGTAAGATCATTGACTGCAACCCATTCAATATCTGGATCGTTAATGCCTGCCTGGAGTACTTGCCTTCCAATTCTGCCAAAACCATTAATTGCAACACGGATTGCCATATGCTGACCGGCGCATATAAGCTATAAAAATATTTATTATCATTGGGAAATGAAGAATTACTAAATGTTAATTTAGCTTATAACCGTCTTTCTAGCTCCAGCTGTGCCATACGTCACTTCTCCAAAACCACAATCCTGGCAGGTAGCATCAAGATTCACCCAGCCATCCGCATCTTGATACCGTTTTAATGCTTCTGGAAGATGCACCTGCACATATACGTGTCGTGGAATAAACACAAACCGTGTCTCTATGCCTACTGCTTCAAGCAAACTCGCGAGCAGCAAGCTGGCGTCATCGCAATCTCCGCCTTGACTGAGCAAGGACTCTCGCGCGGTCTTGATGTATTCGAATGACGCTGGATCAGCCACATAATTGAAATCATCACGCACCAAGTAAAAGAGCGCCTTAGCATGACAGACGCGTCGCGTTTCACCACGGGCGTGCGTGCAGCCTTGCGTTACAATTCTGTCAGCGACTGTCTTGATAACTTGATCATTGCTTGCCTGCAGCGCCAAGAGCGGAAAGTCACTGTACACCATAGAAGTGCGATTTGTTTGTTGCAAGTCAAGGCCTTGAAGAACTTCCTCAACTGTAGGGAGATTCTTTGGCTCTGGATTAACTTTGATTGCGTAGAATGGGATGATCATCAAAATAATGAGCAAGGCGAGCAGGATAGCGAGGATAGTGCGCCATGGTCCTGGTTGTGTTGGGATCGTTTCGAAATCCAGTTGATGATACGATGTGTGTTCCATAAAGGGATGTCATCGTGCTATATATCGGCAAATTATATAAACCATTACTATTCCTATCGCCTTCAAATGAACATTCCGCAGCACATTGGTATCATTCTCGATGGCAATAGGCGCTGGGCCAAAGCGCAAGGCTTGCCTGCATTCAAAGGCCATCAGGAAGGAGCGGAGAACTGCAAGCGATTGCTCGGCTGGTGCAAGGAGCTTGGCATAAAGGGATTATCATTGTACTGTTTTTCTATGGAAAACTTCAAGCGCAGCAAAGCAGAAGTTGCCTTTTTGATGAAGCTATTTGAGCGATTCTTTGATATAATCATCAAAAGCAAAGAAATAAAACAGGATAAGGTTCACGTGAAGGTCCTAGGCAGGAAACATCTTTTTCCCAAGAGCCTGCAGAAAAAGATCGCGAAAGCCGAGGAGGCAACGCGAAATTACGCTGGTTACCAACTCAACCTTTGCATGGCGTATGGCGGAAGGCAAGAGATTGTTGATGCAGTAAAACGCATTGGCGAAGCGGTGCAGCTTGGCGACCTTGACCATAATGAGATTGATGAAAAAACCATTGCAGAACGCCTCTACACAAGCAGCGAACCTGAACTCATCATCAGGACATCCGGCGAGCAACGAACCTCCAATTTCTTGATCTGGCAAGCGGTGTATAGCGAATGGGTATTTTACACAAAACCTTGGCCAGCGTTTACGAAAGAGGATTTGATTGCATGCATCAAAGAATATAACGCAAGAGAACGCCGTTTTGGAAAGTAAAATATTTATAGGATAAGAGGGAATAAGACATCATGCCCAAGATCAAACAGCCAAAATTCGTCAAAAGG
>JACQMX010000008.1 GCA_016203375.1 Candidatus Woesearchaeota archaeon
CTCTTCCGCAATCTTCTTCGCCGTTTCTGTATTCATTTTATCCTTCAGTTTCAATAATTTCTCATAGAAATGATCCAAGCCATACTTCATATCATCCAATTTTCTCCCCTTCTCAGCGAAGGGGTCTTCAGCGCAATACAATGCGCGATTAAATTGCGCACCCGTAACCCACAACCGTGCAATACCTATAGCGCCAATCGCGTCAAGACGATCAGCATCCTGCACAATCATTGCTTCTTTGGTGAGCGGCGTTTCTCCGCGTGAAAAGCTGTGGCTGCGGATAGCGTCCATGATGTGCGGTATTTTCTCTTTTGTATAATCAATCTCCCGCAGCAGCTTTTCCGCCATTACTGCGCTGATTTCACTTGCCTTGGCTCTATCTGGATGATTCTTCGGAACGTGATAGAGATCATGCAACAAGGCGGCAGGTAAGACAATATCAGGATCACCTCCTTCCTTCTTGCAGAGGTGATCTGCCATGCTGTAAACGCGCATTACATGCGAGAAGTCATGTGCAGGGTCAGTAGAAGCAGCAAGAGATGCCTGTACTTTTTGTCGTAATAGTTCCAGTTTTTCCATATGCGCAAGAAAAAGCCATTAGTCGTATAAATGTTTAATCATATTATCTTCGGCTCAAACAGCATCACTGAATTCCCTTCACTATCCCTGAGCCACGCATGCCTTCCCCATGGATGATCTGCGATGTGCGCTTTCATGCCATGCTTTTTCATCGGTAGAGGAATGTAGAACTGCACTTTCTTGGCCTTCAGCTGTTTCACGACTTTTTCTAGATCCTTCACAATAAAAATTAATCCAGTACTTGCGCCATGCGGCCCAAGCCAAAGTTTGCCATTTGCAGTTTTCAGCGATGCCCATTGATTGCGCATTGCACCCTTACCACGTACACCTTTCAAGCCAAGAATTTTTGTGTAGAAAGCAAAGGCTCTATCCATATTCTTGATCTTCACATATGTATAAGCAGGAGATTGGCTAAGCATGCCTATAACAAATGCAGGTAGCTATAAATACTTTCCTAACCACCAGAAAAGAAAAAATAAATAAAAAGTTAAAACACTTCTTTCTTGAACAGCTTTGAGTCAAGGTTCCACTTTCCTGCGCCTTTCCAAAGCAGTACCAAGAAAGCCGCGAAATAAAGCAAGGCAAGCTCTCCTTTATTCTGCAATGGTACCCAGCCTTGCGGGAAGTGCACCATAAAATATGCTACAACCATCTGTACTGCGGAAATAAGCGCCATAAGTCGTGTCAGCAAGCCAAGGGTTATCGCAAGGCCAGCAACAACCTCAATAACACCAGCGACGCCCATCAAGCTAACAAGCTTCACACTGCCATTGTCTGAGAACCAGCCGAACAGCTTCTGCGCGCCATGCATGAAAAACATCACGCCAACAAAGATGCGAAAAACAAAGTAGAAGTAATCACCACATTTTGCTACACATTTTCGAAATAGTTTTATGCACATAAAAACACCTCCTTTTTTCTAAAAATAAACAATCCTTCTTAAAGCTTCTCATTTTTTGGATAAGCCAATACCTTTTTATACCTGCTCGTCCTCAAAACCGCTGAGGTGATTCATGCCAGCAGAAATCGATAAAGAGCATATGATCGATGTTCTCGACAACTTCTGGAAGCAGTGTGAAACAGCAAGTCAGTTCGGGCTTGATGGCAAGATCAATCCTCCTGTTAATGCTATTGTGATAGCTGGCATGGGTGGCAGCGCCTTGCCAGGAGAAATCTTGCGCGCTTACCTTGGCACAAAAATGCTCATTTATTCTTGCCGTGATTACAACCTACCTGAATGGGCGAATAAGAACACATTAGTTTTTTGCGTTTCTTACTCTGGCAATACTGAAGAAACGTTGAGTACATACAAAGATGCGCGAAAACGCGGGTGCAAACTTGTTTGCATTGCATCGGGAGGTAAGCTTTCGGACGCGTGCGTGCGCGATAAAGTGCCTTTTGTTCGCGTTCCTGGCGGCATCCAACCGCGGGACGCGATTGGCTACATGACTATTCCTATTTTGAACATTCTCATGGCATCAAAGATTATCTCAAAGAATGCAGATACAACGCACGTGACAAGTGCTCTAAAAACAGTGGATAAAGAAAAAGCGCAAGAGATAGCGAAAAAACTATTCAACAAGATTCCTATCTTCTACTCCTCAAGGCGCATGGCCGCGTTGGCGATGATATGGAAGATCAAGGTCAATGAAAATGCGAAATGTCAAGCCTTCTTTAACGTGTTTCCAGAAATGAATCATAATGAAATGGTTGGTTTTACGCACATGAAGGGTGATTTTTACATTATCATGATGGAAGACGAGGAAGATTCTGATCATATCAAGAAGCGCATGGAGATCACGAAGCATCTGCTACAAAAGCAAGGTTGTCCAGTGTTGCTGCTTAAGATTACTGGGAAAAACAGGCTCGCGCGCATCTTTTCTACCTTACTTCTCGGTGCCTATGTCGGCTATTACTTAGCGTTGGAGTACAAGATTGATCCATCACCTGTTGTTATGGTTGAAGAGCTCAAAAAGATGTTAGCATCAAAGTAGATCATCATCATGAAAAAGGGGAAGAAGAGAAAAACGGTAAGGGCAAAGCCCTCTTCAACGCTTGCTCTCGGCGTAGACCTTGGCGGCACGCATGTACGCGCTGGACTTGTTGACGCAAAAGGCAAGATCATCCGCATTGTTACTTCTTCCTCTCAAGCTCATGAAGGAAGAAGCCGCGTGCTTGCGGCTATCGAGGATGTTATCAATCAAGTCTTTGACAAGCGCGTTACGGGCATCGGTGTCGGCGTGCCAGGGCACGTGAAGGATGGAAAAATCATCAAACTTCCTAATCTTCCAGACATAGATGGTGTTGATCTCAAAGCCTTTCTCCAAAAGAAATTCAAAAAGCCAGTGGCTATAACCAATGATGCCAAATGCTTCGCTCTCGCTGAAGCGCGCTTTGGTCATGGAAAAGGTAAACATTGTGTTGGGGGTGTTATTCTCGGCACTGGCTGCGGCTGTGGCATTGTTCTTGATGGCAAGATTTATTTCGGAAGAGACAATCTCGCTGGCGAGTTTGGTATGATTCATTATCGTGCGACAATGATTGAGGATTATGTCGCTGGGCGCTTCATCAAAAACAGGGCGGAAGAGTTCAAGCTGCAAGACACCGCGCCAGAAGCGGTTGCCAGAGATGCTGCTGGCAAACACATACCCACGCACGCAGAAGAAGTTCGCTTAGAAAGCCATGATCTGGCAAAACTTGGTGACGCGCAAAAGCGCGCAAAGAAGATCTTTGATGAACTTGGCTACCATCTTGGCTACTTGCTCTCGATCATCATTTGCGCGTATAATCCGGATGTCATCATACTTGGCGGAGGGGTAAGCAAGGCACATGATCACTTCTGGCAGTCCATGAAGCAATCGCTCGACTTGAATCTTGAATACCAGGCAACGGCGAATACCAAGATTGCTGTTTCGACACTTGACGAGCCAGGCGTTTTAGGGGCCGCTTCGCTGATGCTCTAATTTTTACAACCATCTAGCACAGCCCAACAATCTTTTTATAACTGTTATCCACATATTATTTTATGATTCTCAAATCAATCACCCTGGACAATATTCGAAGTTATGCCTACCAGGAAATTCGTTTTCCGCGCGGCTCTATCCTGCTTTCTGGCGACATTGGCGCAGGAAAATCTTCGATACTGCACGCTATAGAGTTTGCCTTGTTTGGCATTCAGCGCGGTGAGCTTTCTGGATCTTCTTTGCTGCGGCATGGCAAGAACGAGGGCTTTGTGCAACTCACCTATGATTTGGATGGGAAGGAAGTCATTATTCGTCGTACTTTAAAGCGGACGAAAACAGGCATCCAGCAGGATGCAGGTTATCTGGTCATCAATGGGAGCATGGTTGAGGCAACGCCGATAGAGCTCAAGGCACATATCTTAACCATGCTTGGTTATCCAAAGGACATTGTCAAGGCAAAATCCTACCTCTACCGCTACACTGTCTACACGCCACAAGAACAGATGAAACAGATCTTATTCGATGATCGTGAATCACGGTTGGATACCTTACGCAAGATCTTTGGCATTGATCGCTATAAGCGCGTGAGCGAGAATGCGAGTCTTATCGCACGCACGCTTCGAGAGCAAAAGCGCGCTCTCGAGGGACAGCTTATGGGCATCGAGGAAAAACGGAAGCTTCTTGGGCAATATCAAACAGATCAAGAACAATTGGCCAATGAGGCGCGGCACGTTGAAGGAAAGCTTGCTATCGTCCGTGATGTTCGGGAAAAACGAAAGCGTGAACTTCATCAGTGCGAAAATGATCTCAAAACGCTTACCGAATTACGACAGCAACTTCGTATCGTGGAAACAGCGCTCAAAGAAAGAGAGCAGCTCAAAACACGCTACAATCAAGAACGTGTCTTACTCGCTGCGCAACTTGAGGAGGTACGCAAACATTTGGAAACATTGCAGCTAGGCCAATATGCGTTCACGCGCGACCAGCTTGAGGCGACCATCCAAGAACGGGAAAAACGAATCGCTCATGTTCTTCAACGCGAAGCCGAGCTGAAAGAGAAGGCGATGGCGCTGGAAAGACAGGCAACATCTCTTGATAAAGAAATTCAAGCAAAGCAGCAGCAGCTCAGCCAGCACGCGCCAAAACAAGAGGAGTTTGAGACGCGCATGGCGTCGAGGAAGAACAGGATGGAAATCCAACTTCTTCTCCAACAGCATGATGATGCGCTGAAGCGCGTCTTGCTGCGTATCCAAGAGCATGATGTTCATATTCAACAAGCCTCAAGCACTATTGACAAGGTCACGAAGCTAGCGCAATGCCCGCTTTGCTTGCAGCCAGTTTCTCCAGATCATAAATATGAAATAACCGCTGAAGAGAACAGGAAAATCGAGGAACACACCACGATGCTTCGTGAATTGCAACTGGAACGGGATGCATTGGATGCAACGTGTAAAGATGCCAGGCGACAATTGGAGCATGCGCAGGAGAACGAAACAAGGCTTTCGACGCTTAACGCAGAATTAACCTCACTTATTCGGGTTCGTACAGAACTTGAGGAAAAGCAGCGCCAGAAGGAACAATCGTTTCTTCAACTGCAAGAAACACGACAACAGCAGGAAAAATATGTCGCCTTTAATGCTCCTGAACAGCAAGAGGTATTGGAGAAGGAAAAGCTTCTCCTCAAGAAGCTTGTTGAGTACCAACATCTGCAGCAAATACTGCAGGAACGTGAAGCCAAGCAACAACATATTCTTGCTTCACTCGCGGAGCTCGAACAGACGATAGCGCATATGCAGGCGGAGATCCACGCGGTAAAATCGCAGGTGGAGACAAAAGCGCATCTTGAGCAGCATTACACGCATCTTCGCAAAGAATTTGACCTCGCGCTGGAGGAGGATAAACGCCTTGAAGTCCAGCACGCAACCCTGACAAAGGAACGCGATGGCGTCACTCGTTTTGTGCTTTCGCTTGCTGAAGAACTAAAGCAAAAGGATGAAGCGAAACGACAGGTCGTGCGCTTATCGCAGATACAGCAATGGCTCGAAGAGCATTTTATGAACCTGATGTCCGTTATGGAGCGCCATGTCATGCTTCGGGTGTATCAGGAGTTTAATGAGCTCTTCCAAAAATGGTTTTCTATGCTCATGGAAGATGAAACCATGTTCGTGCGCTTAGACGCTGAATTTACCCCCCTTGTCGAGCAGAATGGCTATGAGACAGACCTTGACGCGCTTTCAGGCGGGGAGAAAACCGCTGTTGCCTTAGCATACCGGTTGGCATTGAATAAAGTTATTAACGATATTATCAGTTCCATCCAGACCAAGGACCTAATCATCCTTGATGAACCAACCGATGGCTTTAGCCAGCAACAGCTTGATCGCGTGAAAGACGTGATCGATCAGTTGAATATCCCACAGGTTGTGCTTGTCTCGCATGAGAGCAAAGTTGAGAGCTTTGTGGATCATGTGATTCGCGTGGAGAAAATACACCACATCAGTCGGGTATTGTCATAACTAAACAGCTAGACAAAATAAATTTCTTATCAAAAAAGAAGCCTATTGAATCGCTTTTTTAGCAAATAAAGCTCAATCATACTTCTTATCTGTGCTAAAAGCCAGTCATTCATCACTCTCTCCTCGAAACATTTATATAGAAGCATTGCTCAATAATCCTCCATAAAAGGTGGTTGGAGAATGCGGAACACTCGTAGAGCGTTGTTCGTTCTTGGATCATTGCTGCTACTCTGCCTGTCTTCACTTTCTATCCTTGCAACACACCATCGCGAAGAATTGCCTGAAGTCTCACTCGAAGCCTTAGCCATTAAAGATAAAGTACTCCCTGGCGAATGGGCGGAGTTTGACATTACTCTAAGAAACCATAAAATAATGGATGATATCTTCACTATCAAAGTCGATGAAGAAAATACCGCGTGGTCTGTGCTCACGAGGCCAATGCCGGCAACCAATGTCGTTATTCTTGGCAGGCATAGCAAAACCTTCCATTTTTTGTTTAAGGATATGGGTCTTCGTCGCGATGCGAAACGTCCCTATGGTATTATTGTAACTGTAGAATCTGTCCGTACCGACAAGGTTTACGCTATCCAACTCCCGGTTTATCTTCTACCAGGAGAGCTTGATTATTCCAAGTTGGCGCCGAACATTACGGTAACCTTAAGCGCGCCAGAACGCATCGATCCGCGCAACAAGTATTCCTTTAGGGTCACGCTTCACAATAATAATCCTCGATACTACAAGGATTTGACTGTTCTGCTGAATAGCACGCTGGTTAATCAGCAGAGCGTCATAGATCTCGCGGGCGAGCAGGTAAAGACAGTTGACTTTACTGTTGTTTTCCCTGAAAACCAGCCGCCAACACAGGATACCTTGTCCTTCGTTCTTCTCCACAATGGAACTGCCCTTGCTGCAGGAGAAATGCCTCTTGTTATCGTTTCGTACAGAATACCATTTGATCAAACAGTCTTGATCACCGAGCAGTTCTTGAAGCGCACCGAGGAATATACCGTAACGAACGAGGAAAATGTACTCGAACAGCAGGTTTTCAGGGTTCCCATACCATTGCTGAAAGGCCTTATTGCTAGTGCTACCCCGCCAGCGCAGGTGGAGACAGTTGACAATGTACGATATTTCAGCTGGATGCTTACTTTACAACCGGGCGAGAAAACGTATGTTACGCTTACAGTCAATTATCGCATTTACCTTTATCTTGTGCTGTTAGTAGGATTAGTTGTGTTCTTCTACTACATGTTCAAGAATCCTGTTGTTATCATCAAGCAAGCGGAAAAGATCAAAACAATGGAGGGCGGTATCGCGGAGATGAAGATCGTGCTCGCGGTGCACAACTTGAGCGATAAGCCATTCCAGTGCCAATTGCACGAACGCTTGCCGCACATGATTGAGTATCTGAAGCGCGAAGAGCATGGCTTATTGCCACCAGACAAAGTTATCCGGACAAAGCATGGCCAAGTGTTACGCTGGCTCTTTGATCTTGAGCCGCATGAAGAGCGCATTATCATTTACAATCTGAAAACCAAGTTGCACGTGCTCGGTGGCTTGCGGCTGATGCCCGCGGTAATGCGGGTGAAGCGCGACGATATGCACATAACCATCAGCTCAAATGAACTCGATGTGGCGACGGAGTAAATACTTTTATATACTTATAGTCTCTGTTTTCTTTCATGCCAGGCAAATTCATCGTCATCTATGGCATCAACAATATTGGTAAGTCCACGCAAGCCAAGAAACTTGTAGAGTACTTGAATCAGCACGGCTACAAGGCAGAGTATCTGAAGTATCCAATCTATGATTCTCTCACAGGAAGAAAGATCAGCGAGATCCTGCGTTCTGATAAAAAGCAAAAACTAACGGAAGAAGAATTCCAAACAGCATACTATCGAAACCGCAAGGATTATGAGCCAACACTGAAGAAAAAGCTTGCTGACGGCATCATTATCGTCGCTGAAGATTATATTGGTACTGGCTTGGCATGGGGATCAGCAAAAGGCGCTGATTACGAAAAGCTGAAGCGTCAAAACAGCGACTTATTGAAGGAAGATCTTGCCATCCTCATGGATGGAGAACGCTTTGTGCAAGCCATGGAGGAAAAGCACTTGCACGAGCGCGATGCCGAGCTTATCGCCAAGGTACGCCAGCGTCATTTGGACATTGGCAAGGAGTTTGGCTGGAAGAAGGTCAAGGCCAACCAGCCAGAGGATAAGGTGTTTCAAGACATTTTGAAGCTTGTCAAGCCAATCATTCCATTCCTCAAGTGATCACCATGGCTATGCACTGTATAGTTGGATATGGCAGTTTGCTGAACAAGATGTCAGCAGAACGCACGGTAGCGTTTGGCAAAGAATCTAGGCCTGTTCGCGTCTATGGCTGGCGACGGATATTCAATTTTGTCTGCGGAGAAGATAAAGAAGTCAAGAGCATGGACAAGGCTGTGCTGAATGTTGTTCCGGACAAAGCGATTTTCTTCAATGGTGTTCTCTTTGAGGTTGATGATGCAGGCCTCGAGCGTATTAAGCAACGGGAATGCGATTATGATATGGCTGAGGTTGATGTTCATTGTTTCCACACAAATGAAAAGTTAGGTAAAGCCACGCTTTTCGTTGGAAAGCGAGAAAATATTATGTATTTCGTGCATCCTGATTCTGAATATTACCGACTCTGCATGACTGGGGCAGCATCATTTGGCGAGGAGTTCTTGAAAGAATGGAATGAAACGACGTTTCACGCTAGCGGGAAGAGGGTGTGCGAGATGGTGCTTAAGTAGTATCTCTAAGTACGCCCAAGTGCTGCGCGAGAAAATAATGGGGAGTGGCGGGCGGCTTCCGAATTAAACTTTTCAATAAAGAATAGCATCGGCGCCGGAATGAGGAATTTGCCTTTTCACTCTTCTTTTAATTCTTCTTCCTTATCTTCGCTTAAGAAAAACTTATCCAACTTCATACTGCTTTGCTGCGCTCGAAAACTGATTGGCTTCACTTTGTCCTTTTCCTTCACTGTCATCACCTCATTTTTCGCTTTAATGCAATCCTGTGCTCCCAAAGCCGCCTTCGCCACGCAAGGTTTCATCAAGCTCTTCAACTTCTTCGATTGGCACATGTAGCACTGGCTGGATAAGCATTTGCGCGATGCGCATCCCTTTCTCTATCTTGAAATCGTCCTTCCCTAAGTTAATCATGACAACGCAGATCTCCCCCCGATAGCCAGCGTCAATCACGCCAGCCATGGTTGTTATAGCGTGTTTTGCCGCTAATCCGCTTCTATCCCAAATCAAGCCAACATGGTCTTGCGGAATGGACATCTTGAGACCAGTTTTTACCATGGTATGTTGCAATGGTTTGAGAATACAGTTTTCTGCAGCGCGAAGATCAAACGCAGCGTCATGATCACGAGCATAATTTGGTAGCTCAATGCTCTTGTCCATGCGTTGCACATGTAGCTTGATCCTCATCACCTAGGAAATTTTGTTTTACGTTTATTCCGTCTGAAATTTTTTTGTTTTAGTAATATATAAAGACTAAGAAAACGTGAACTATAGTATTGAACATAGAAATCAGAGTGTGATACCACTCGCGCATTACTTCTTTTTGCTTTTTTTCTTTTCGCTTTCTACTTTTTCTTCAGGCCCTCCTTTATCAAAAGAGAAAATAGGGGCAAGTTGTTGATCAACGATCTTTCCCGTCTCTGAGCTGACCTTGATATTCAACGTCTTGAAGCCTTTGGTAACATACGTAATGTTGTAGACCTGTTCAGCGGCGAGCGTTTGCAGCACTACAATCTCTTTGATCGGCGTTTCCGCCGGATATTTCTGTTGCTGTAACTCTCTCGCAACGCGAAGTGCATCATCAAGGTCTATCTTGATGTTTTCTTGCTTGAGTTCCTTGACGCCAGTACCCTTTTTCTTGAACACCTCCTCAGGAGGATACACTTTTATGTCACTATCAATAATGTCAAAGCTGGTGATGGTGTCTGTTTTCTTGTTGTAATAGCCAACCTGCCAGGTGGTTACATCATTTTCGACCATGCAGAAGAGGTGTGCGAGGCAAGCATCAGGATTTTTCTTGTGCCAAGACACAAAGGCAGGGTTCGCTTCAAGCTGGGCAAGGATTTCTTTGACGAGCATAGGGAGCAAGAGAAAACAATGGTTTAAATGGTTTGCTGTTTAGAATGCAGATCTTTATCATACACGCTCTTCAAGACTATTATCATCCTATAATAAGTTTTCCAAATTGCGTAGTTCTTGATTGAGTCTTTCCTCTTCTTCTTGTCTTCCTTTTCGTGCCGCCACCATTCGCGCAATAAGCGCTTTTCGGTCGGCAACCACTGGCTTTTCCACTTGTGCTGTTGGCTGCGCCGCTTGTGGCACTTCTTGGCGTTTTTCTCTTTCTTCTATAACAGGAATCGGTTTAGCATTTCCTACTTTTGGCGTTTCTTTTCTCTTCTTCACTGGTTTTTGTTCTTCTCGCTCTGTGTCAAATAGGCGGGTCGCGTAGGAGCGCAAATACTCAATCGCTTTAGGGATAGCTATTCTTGTGATGCATCGATATGTCAGCTCGTTTGGATATGCTCGTTCTCTTCCCTTTGGATGGGCGCGCAACAAGTCTGGGAAGAATCGTTCATATGCTAATGGATCTTCGTCGCGCATGCGGTCAACGAGCTTACCTATTTCGCGTTCATCTAAATCAAGCTTATATTTTCCTTTTGCAGCTTCTCTAATGAAATCCATGCGTGGCAGATAGTGTACAAGTTCTGTTGTCATTCTATTTACTGAAGGTGCAGTATAGCTATCGCCAATTCGTTCAAGTTTTCCTGCGGTTACTAATCGTTCAAGATAATACGAGGCAAGCTGCAAGCGCTTTTCTGTTTCTTGCGTAGAATAGAGTTGTGGACGCTCGTCTAGCTGCATGGGAACAAGATTTATGCGGTGCGCTGTGCGATACCCTTTCGTTGTTTGTTGAGGTGTTACTGGCGCAACCATTTTATCATCATCTTGTAGTGTAAGGGAAAAGCCAAAAATAGGTCATGCGTATATAAAGTTAATCCTAGACAACCTTTTTATAGGTCAATGCCTCCTCAAATGCCCATGCGTGTCATAGCTGACCTTCACATCCACTCGAAACACAGCCGTGGATGCTCGAAAGACCTTGATATTGATAAGCTGGAAAAGTACGCCAAGTTGAAAGGCACGAATCTTCTTGGCACCGGTGACTTTACTCATCCTCTTTGGCAGAAAGAGCTTCGTCAGAAACTGATGGAAGATGGAACTGGTATTCTCAAGAGCAAAACAGGCATGCCCTTTATCCTTCAAACAGAAATATCACTCATCTATTCGCAGGAGGGAAAGGGAAGGAAAGTCCATAATGTCGTGCTTGCGAAAAATTTTGAGATTATGGATCAAATTACTGAAGCCCTCAAGAAAAAAGGCAGAGTTGATTATGATGGCAGGCCAATCTTTGGTATTCCTTGTATTAATTTTGTGGAGATGATGCAGAGTATTGATAATAGTGTCGAGGTTATTCCTGCACATGCCAGGACTCCTTTGTTCTCCTTGTTTGGTTCTAACTCCGGTTTTGATTCTATCAAAGCCTGTTTTGGTGACCAGGCAAAACATATTCATGCCATCGAGACTGGCTTGAGCAGTGATCCACCAATGAACTGGCGCCTTTCGCAGCTTGACAGCGTTGATCTTGTCTCTTCCTCTGATTGCCACAGTTATTGGCCATGGCGCATGGGAAGAGAGGCAACGATTTTTGATGTCAAAGAATTAGCGTACGACGCCATCATCAAAGCTATCAGAAGCCAGCAAGTTGCGGGCACAATCGAAGTTGATCCTAACTATGGAAAATATCACTTCGATGGCCACCGTAATTGCGACGTTGTCATGACGCCTAAGGAAAGCATTGCCCACAAAAATATTTGTCCTAAATGTAAACGGCCATTGACCATCGGTGTGCTCCATAGAGTTGAGGAGCTCGCCGATCGTGAACTGGGCTTCAAGCCAAAGCACGCTAAACCATTTTACACACTTCTCCCCCTTTCTGAACTTTTATCTGGACTGTACAACACGGTTATTGCCTCAAAGAAGGTATGGGAAGCCTATACACCATTAATCAATACCTTTGAGTCAGAGTTTAATGTGCTGATGAACGTTCCTGAGAAGGAATTGCTTAAGGTAACCCATCCTAAAATTGCGCATGCGATCCTTCTCAATCGTCAAGCAGCGATTAAGGTAAAGCCAGGCTATGACGGCGAGTATGGCGTGCCTATTTTTGA
>JACQMX010000001.1 GCA_016203375.1 Candidatus Woesearchaeota archaeon
AAAATGATTATTGTTTGTTAGAATTAACTTTTTATAGCAAGCCTGCTTTATTCTCCTCATGAAATTCGCCCACTTTTCTGACGTGCACATTGGCTCGTGGCGAGATCCCAAGCTGCACAACACCTCCACCGAGGTGTTTGCCAAGGCGGTGGACTTCTGCATGGCGCAGCAGGTTGATTTTGTCCTTATCGCTGGCGATCTTTTTAACACCTCCTTGCCTCCAATTGACAAGCTTAAGGCGGTGGTGACCAAGCTCAAAGAATTGCAGACAAGAGATATTCCCATTTATGTCACTGCAGGCAGCCATGATTACTCCCCTTCTGGAAAAACTATGCTTGAAGTGCTTGAGGAAGCTGGCTTATTGATCAACGTAGTAAAGGGAGAAGTGCAGGACAACAAGCTAAAGCTCAATTTTACCATCGACAAGAAAACGGGAGTAAAAATAACTGGCATGATTGGCAAAAAAGGCATGCTTGAGCGCAGTTATTATGAAGCCCTTGACACGACAAACCTGGAAAACGAACCTGGCTACAAGATTTTTATGTTTCACACAGCAATTAGCGAGCTGAAGCCAAAAGAACTGGAGATGATGGATAGCACACCTATTTCCCTCTTACCAAAAGGATTCAACTATTACGCTGGTGGCCATGTGCACATTATCAAACAAGAGCAACTGCCAGGCTATGGCACGATTACGTATCCCGGCGCCTTGTTTCCTGCAAACTTCAAGGAGCTCGAGCAGTTCCATCATGGCGGCCTGTATCTTGTTGACGACAACAAAATAGCATGGCATCCCATCGCCTTGCACAAGGTGCGCACGATCAAGCTTGACTGCAATCAAAAAACGCCACAGGAGGTTGAGCAAGCCTTGTTTGAGGAGATCGGCAATCACGATTACGCAAACACCATTATTACCATCCGTTTGTTTGGCTGCTTGCGGCAAGGGAGGGTTTCCGATATCAATTTTCAAGAAATCACACAACGATTGTACGACAGAAACGCGCATGTCGTACTAAAAAATACGAATGCGCTCACCACGAAAGAGTTTGAAGCCATCAATGCTGACGCGAAAAGCACTGAAGACATTGAGCTCAAGCTCGTCAAGGAGCATCTTGGCCAGATTCCGATACAGGACATGACGCCAGAGAAAGAGGAAATGTTGATAATCTCCCTCATGAAAACCTTGAGCATGGAGAAAGATGAAGGCGAGAGAAATCTTGATTTTGAGAATCGATTGCGAGCGGAAGTGGAACAAATTCTGACGAATGAGAAGCTGATCTAAAATAAGAAAAAATTATCACCCTTTTCTTGTGTTGTTCACCCGCTTCACCTCTATTCTGGATCATAATTTTCACCGGAGGTTTTTACCCATTAGATAATCCGCAAAAAATTGAAGTGCTTTATAAATATTTTTGATGAAAACTACTCATTAGGGATGAAATACCGCTATGCATAAAATTCATTACCAAGCGTTATAGAAAAATTTAAAAGGGAGTTATATATACTACCCCTTTCAAATCAGGACAAATCTGAAAATGGAGGTAGAATAGAAGAAAATGACCGAAACATTTGGACCGCATCTGACATTTGATGCTCGTGGCTGTGATAAAGCCAAACTAACGGATCAAAATTTTGTTTATAGATTATTAAATGAGATGCCGGAGCTTATTGGCATGACAAAAATAAGCTTGCCCTATGTCGTTGAGTGGCTGGACAAGTGGGCAACAACGCCGGGGTACACGGGCTTTGTCATTCTCGCAGAAAGCCACATCAGTCTGCATACGTTCCCTGATTCTGAATATATCTTCATCGATATCTTTTCCTGCAGGGAATTTAACGTTGACAAAGCGATGGATTACTTGATCACCGCTTTCAACGCGAAGCACGTCACCACTAATGTTGTGCAACGCGGACTTGACTTCCCCCGTGGTGAAAAGGAATCACCAAAGATTCGTGTCAGTGGGTAGGCAATTTCAAAATATTTTTATATCTCCCCTCTCTTCTTCGTGTATGGCAAAGCAGTACATAGTCTTCGCAGATTCAGGACGTTTATTTAAGCTCGAGCAGCATTCCAGCGAGTGGGAATGGTCTGTCTTTGATGACGGCAAATTCGAGCTATACGAGCTGCAGATGGACGTTATGCATGGCAATTCCCGCTTGAAAGAGCCAAAGGTTGGCGCGAATCTTGTCGCGACCTTCCCTGGGGAGAACCGGTTATCGCAAGGAAGGATTCTAGAGGTGTATAAGGCCTAAGATTTGCTTTTCAACAATTTTCTCAATAGTTCATTCACTTCCTGCGGCGAAGCGGCGCCTTTTGTCTTGCGCATGACTTGACCGACTAAGAATTGGAAGGACTTCTCTTTGCCGGCAAGATACTCTTCAACGACGTTCTTATTTTCCTTAATAACTTCTTCACATACCTTCAATAATGCGCCTGTTTCCGCGACGCGCTTCAAGCCATGTTTCTCCACATATTGTCGAGGAGAAAATGGCTTGACCACAAGCTCCTCCATTATCTTCTGCGCGACCTGCTCGGTGATCTCTTTCTTTTCTACCATAGAAAGCAGCTCGATAAGGTGTTTCTCGTCAACAAGCAAGTCATGGAAAGTGATCTTATTAAAGCTCATCACGCGCACCAGCTCGCGCCGCATCCATTTGGCAGCAAGCACCGGATCAACTTCCTTAGCAACCTTCTCAAAGAGCTCGGCGAGCTTACGCTCTTGCGCAATGACCTCCGCGTCAAGCTGCGCGATCTTATGCGTTTCAACATATTTCCTGATCTTATCCTCTGCAAGCTCTGGCATGCTTGCCTTTACTTGCTTCAACCATTCTGATGGTATCTCGGTAACCACAAGATCAGGATCAAGAATGTAGCCATAATCCGCTTCTGTCTCTTTCGCACGCATGTGGAAGGTCATGCCTTTCTCCGCATCCCAGCCTCGAGTATCCTGCATAAGTTTTTCTCCTGAACGCACGGCAATCTTTTGGCGTTCTACCTCATAGAATAAAGCGCGCTCAATCTCTTTAAAGCCAGTGATATTCTTTATCTCGCTGCGCACATAGCCGGATTCTTTGATGGAGATGTTCGCATCTGCCTTGATAACACACGTTTGCTCGTCAAAGATATCAAGATAGCTGAGCACGGTCATCAAGCGTTTCATGAAGTCTCGTGCCTGATCAGGACTTGCCATATCCGGTTCTGTGACCACTTCGCATAATGGTATGCCGCTACGATTATAATCAACAAGAACATACGCGGATGCTCCTGTACTCTTTGTGTGGATAAGTGACGCAGGATCCTCTTCCATATGGACGCGGGTGATGCCAACCATCTTCCAATCACTGAGTCTCAGCTCCCCAGACAAACCAAGAGGAATTTCGTATTGGGAAATCTGATAATTTTTCGCAAGGTCAGGATAGAAATATGACTTTCTCGAGAATATCAATTTTGGAGAAATCTCGCAGCCAAGCGCCAGGCAAAGGCGAAGCGCGTAATCAACGGCCCTTTTATTCAGCACCGGCTTGCTACCAGGAAAGCCTAAGCATGCTGGACAGGTCCTCGTGTTTGGCTCTTCGCTTCCTTTTGTCGCACAACCGCAAAAGAGCTTGGTCTTTGTATCGAGCTGCACATGGATTTCCAAGCCAATGACAATGTCCGTGGTAAATTTCATGTTTTCACTTTTACTCCAGCCATGATCCTAATTGCACAAGTTTTCCCTCTTGCAAATGGTCCGCAGTCAGCAGCATACCAACAGGCAAACCCTTTTCCATGCCAACCGGCATGTTCAGGTGTGGAAGTCCTGCGATATTCGGGCCAACGGTAAGGACATCAATCATATAACATTGCAGCGGTGTCAACTTTTCTATCTCAGAGAATTTTGGCGGCAGTATCGAAACCGTTGGCGTGGCAAGGACATCATATTTCTTGAAGGCTTTTTTGTATTCATTAATCATCAGCGTACGAACTTTAAGCGCCTTGAGATAATACGCGTCTCGGTAGCCAGCCATACGCGCGAAGGTGCCAAGCATAATTCGTCGCTTTGCCTCTTCGCCCAGATAGCTTGACCTGACTTTTGTAAAGTATTCGTTAAAGCTCCCTTCAAGCTTATCTTGTTTGCCATACCGCATGCCGCAGTACTTAGCGAGGTTTGTCGAAGCTTCGCTTGTACCAAGGAGATAATATGTCGAAATGCCATATTTGATTGGGATCTTAAGAGAAATTTCCTCATACGTCGCTCCTGCGCTCTCCAGTTTTTTAATGCCATTCCAGACATGCTTTTCAACCGCAGGATCAAGACCCTCAGCAAAGGCTTCCTTAATCACGGCAAACTTCATCCCTTTTAGTGATTTTTTTAGAACTTTTGTATATGAATCTACTGGTGCATTGATCGTGGTTGACTCATTGCTATCAAAACCGGCGATGACTTCAAGCAATAAAGCGGCGTCTTCGAGCGTCCGCGTCATAGGACCAATCTTATCCATCGCGTTAGAAAAATCCATGAGACCATACCTGCTAACGCGGCCATAGGTAGGACATAATCCGACAATGCCGCAAAAGGAAGCTGGTTCGACAATGCTTCCGCCAGTTGATTCGCCAATGGAAAGCTGGTTGTAGGCTGTTTTTTGCGTGTAGCCTGCACAACCGCCAGAGCTTCCGCCGCACGTGCGGGTTTTATCGAACGGATTTTTTGGAACCTTATATCCAACGCCAACATTTACTGAAAAGCCACCAAAACCAAACTCATCTTGCGAGGTCTTGCCGATGACAATGGCACCTTCATCGAGACAGCGCTGCACTGCAGTCGCGTTGAAAGGAGGTATGTAGCCTTCAAGGATTCTGCTTCCGCCGGTAGATTCCATGCCTTTCACGCAGATGGAATCTTTAACCGAAATAGGAATTCCGAGCAGCTTGCCTGATTTCTTTCCTTTTTTGATTTGCGCGTCAAGCTCTTTTGCTCGCTTGATCGCGGTATCAGCAGCGATGGTGTTGAAATAATTATATTCGGAAGTGAGCTTCTTCACTTCTTCAATAACCTTGTGCGTACTTTCCTCTATAGAAAGATTGCCCTTACGGATAAGCTCGACAACTTCAAGCGTTCTCATAGCTAGTCACATTATTCATTGATCGTTATTTTTTTGATGACAACATCTTCTACCGGCTTATCGCCAGGACCAGCTTTCACCGTACTAATCGCTTTTACAACATCATATTTTTCAATAACCTTACCAAAAATACTGTGCTTGCCATCAAGCCATGGTGTAGGAG
>JACQMX010000011.1 GCA_016203375.1 Candidatus Woesearchaeota archaeon
CTAGAATGCCGATATAAGTAGCAGCCCTACACCCGCCCCGACCATTGAAAACCACACTGCTTTATTCCACGCTAATATCTTTGCGCCATCGAATTGCCAAAATGGGATCATATTGAATATCGCTATCCAGGAATTGATTAATGCACCATACTTGAATACAAGGGTTGGCATAATAGCGTACGCCGCAAAAAACATAATGGCTAGAATGATATTAACGATTGGCCCCGCCGCAGAGATCCTGCCATTTTTCTCCCGAGTAACATGACCAGCGATCATCACCGCGCCCGGAGCCGCGAAGATAAAACCGAAGAAAGACATCAAGATGCACAACAAAAGCATTTGGTCAAAAGATCTGAACTCGGCGAAGCAGCCATAGCGTTGCGCGACCACCTTATGCCCAAGCTCATGCAGGAGAAAGGCAGTGCCAACCGTAAATGCGGAGAGAGCAACGCCAAGGAGGAATTTGATGGAAAAAGAAAAGCCGACAAGCACTATGGCAAAGGCGATGGAAACAGCTGACCACGCTTTCAGCAAATCTTGGAGTTCAATGAGCGACCAAGAAAGGCCAAAAATTCGATATGTTTTGTGATGGATATGCATAGAGAATAAAAGTATACACGACTATTTAATGATTTCCACACCAAAAAGAAAGTAATAAGGGCTAACGGTAGCCTTTTGCACGCTTGAGCCTGCCTGTTCTTGTTGTTGTACGTCCTGGCGCTTTAGCAACAAAATGTTTTCTTCCCGCTAAACGCGCACCACTTTGTTTAGTGTATTTCCCGCGATGCGATGTAGTCTTTGCCATAAAATTACCTCAAAAACAAATAAAAAAATAAGATGAATTTTAGCGGAGTCTGCCCCTCTGTCTTGTATTTCTAGCGTGGGCTTTACCTGTAACCCCAAATGCTCTACCTTGCGGCAATCTTTTTGTACTTGTGGCCATTTTTCCGGTCACTTTTCCAGTGAACTTTTTCCTACCTACGCCATTAACCATATTGTCACCTCAACTAGTTTGATTAAAAGCTTATAGTAGGAGGACTATATAAATATTTCCTTTTCTCAATCTTTCAATATACTCGCTACAAAGAACCCCTCTGTGTCATTATCTTGCGGCCATATACGGAGGCATTTTTTTACCTCGTTGGTAAACACCATCCGATCAAATTCATCAATTGGTGATGACTGTTGGATATCAAGCTCAATCTTTTGCAGCTTTGCGTTGGGAAATCGTTCGAGGAGCCAATGGATATTCCCTTCATTCTCTTCAGGCTCAAGGGTGCATGTGGAATATACCAGTGTACCTCCATCCTTAAGCAAACCAAACGCCGTTTCTAATAGCGACCGTTGCTGGCCAGCTACTCTCTTGACGAGGTTAGGACTCCAATCATAAACAGTTCGTATGGACTTTCGTATGGTGCCGGTGGCTGAGCATGGTGCATCAACAAGGATACGGTCAAAGCGCATGGCTGACCTTCGATACCAATGGCCTTCCATTTTCGTGATGACACAATTCGTTAATCCACAACGTTGAACATTTAAGCCAAGGGCTGCAAGCCTGCCTTCATCGACATCATTAGCGACAAGCAAGCCTTTGTTTTTCATGTATTGGCCCATCTGTGTTGTCTTCGAGCCAGGCGCTGCGCAAAGATCAAGCACTGTCTCGCCAGGTTTTGGATCAAGAACTATTGGTGGTATCATAGACGCGGGATCTTGCACGTAGAGATAGCCGAGAATATGCTCCGGGAGATTGCCAATGTCTCGCCGTTCTCCTTCAATCCAGAATCCTTCTTTGCACCAAGGCACGGGACTAAGTTTCCAGGCTGGAGCAAGACGCTTTCTGATTTCAAGGACCGTTGCTTTGAGCGTATTGACGCGGATGGCTTTTCTGAGGTATGAAAGTGAGTATTTCTTGAACGTCTCCCAATCCGTCAATTTCGAGTAGCGCTCGATAAAGGCTGGTTTGAATTCTACTTTATTCCAATCCAAGCGTTGGGAAGTTTCTTCTCTTTCTTCTTCAACCGATGCTATCTTTTCATTCTCTTCATCTGCTGTAGCCATTATTATCACATTGTTTCTTGTCATATTGTTTTGTTATAATGTTTCTTTTTTGTTATAATGTTTCTTTTGTTATTATGTATACCAACTCATTTTCATATGTCAGCGTCTGATATTTCAAACCAAGCCTGCGCAACATTTTCTGGAATCCTGCTCTCCGCTTAAACCGCATCGCTTGCTCGGTGATGGTCTTTGTGGGAAAACTTGCCACAATCCAGCGACAGCGCAAGCTGGTGATGATACGCTCGGCGACTGATGCATCAAGGAGGTCAAGAACTTTCAGAAGAAAACAAACATCTGCAGTAAATCCATCGAGCGAATCTTTTGTCAGGTCAAGCTTAACCGCCTTGCCCTGGATCCCTGTATATGGCTTAATAATGTCAAAATAGCGTTGGAGATGCTGAACATCCTGTTCATTGAGCTCGCAAGCGGTATAGCGTACATTCCGTAGTTGATAGTATGGCCACGCCATGGGATTCAACCCGCACGCAAGATCAATAATGCTTATTGGTTTGTCCGTGATGGCAAAAATATCGGAAAAAAATTTCTCATAAAATTCAAGTCGCTCGCTTGTTGAGCGATTCAGGCGCAATATGCGATCATGATCGTCCTTGGTGCGCTCAATGGATTTATTCTTAAAATCTTTCTCGAGTTTGTCAAGCAGGTGGTCTATCTTGCTGATGTCCTCTGTCTGATAAAGGCCATACACCAATCGAACCTCTTCTCGAACGGCTTTGATAAGCTCATCGACTTCTTTTGAGCGTTGAATGGAAGAAAAGTCCTTTGCCTCACTGAACTTGGCAAGGGCTTTTCCATGTTGCATGAAATAAGTGATTATGTACCGCAAGCATACCTTCTCATCTAAATGGACGAGCTCTTTTTTTTCTTTGATGCGAGAGATAATGCCTACAAGGACATCGCTAGAGATAATCTTATTGTATATTGTAACTGACTCCATGGAAAGCGAGGAGCAGTTACGGTTTATAATAGTTATGGCGTCTTTGCTTTTTAAGACGAAATCTTTTTAAAAACAGTAGCTTTCCCTATGGTAAACACTTGCTATTGAAGATAAACAATGACGATACACAAAGGAAGGCATATTTTGGTCGTTGATGATGATCCAGAAATTGTAGATGCGATTGTGGAAACATTAAATGGCACCTTTCCCGACGCTTCTATTCATCCCGCCATAAGCGGTCTTGAAGCTGTAACCATTCTCAAACAGACACCTATTGATGTCGCAATGACCGACGGCCAGATGCCAGGGTTGATAGATGGCTTTACCCTCATCAAGATTATACGTGGTCATGGTGAAGAACAAGAGTTCAATGTCTATGGCGCTGAATATTTTGCTGGCAGAGTCGCTTATGAGGTGTTCCGTAAACAGTATCAGCGCCTTCCTATTATCATGGTTTCAGGAGACGCGAGACAACACCATGTTCAAGGTTTCTGCATGGAGCATGATGTACATCTATTGGGTAAGCCAGTAAATGCAACTACCTTAACGGCTGCGGTGCGCAGGTATTACCATTCAAATAATGCGACGCAACTTTATAAACGACTGTAAGCTTTGAAAACGGAGACCTTTATAGCCTGATGTTGCAAAAGGTTTTTATACACATACTTTCTTATTTCCACTAAAAATGGGTGGGATATGACAAGAGTTGTCCATGTTCTTGGAGCCAGAAAGCTAGAAGGGGATATTGCGAATCCTACGTTTATCTTTACGAATAAGCTAGGTGGCTACGCCTCGCTTTCCGCTACTCCCTTATCCAGGTATCAGGGCGTGTTCTTCAATAAAGGCGGCGAGGTGTACAAGGTTATTGAAAACATTATCCCGCTCAATGCAGGACCAGTAAACGTGGTCAATAATCACTTTAGTTGGATCCAACGAGAACATAGCGTGCTAAAAGAGGAGTTTATCTTCCCCTTCAATCATAACACCTTTATCTATGAGCTCAATGAAGAAAAGGAGATTCTTCTCGTACTAGATTGCAGGAAGGCCTATGATGATCACCAGTTTGGGCGATATTACACCATAGCGAAAGAGAGCGGAAAGCTTGTTATCAAGTACACGAAAAAGACGGATGATAAGGAAGACCTTTCGCATGGGAAAACGGAATATACATTTTATCTTGTCGTTGATGAATCACGAAACTTCCAGATCATCGACCAGTTTTTGCCAGCGCATTACCCATATGATAAAGAACGAAATTCGTCACCATGGGAACGATATGTCTATCACGCGGTAAAGATCAAGGCAAAACAACTTGTCCTTTCCTTCAGCACGAACAAGGAAGAAGCTATAAAAGAGAATACAAAAGTAATTAACAATTTTGCGACGATCATCCAAAAACAAAAGGCACGAGAGAACAATGGTTATCGCACCATAAAAGATCTTTTAGTCAATATGGCGTATCAGGCCGCGCGCAATTCACTTGACCAGCTGACGTGCACCATTGATAACCGACAGGGCATTTACGCTGGCCTCTGGTGGTTCTTCCAGTTCTGGTCGCGAGATGAAGCTGTCTCGCTGAAGGCATGGATGCTCCAAGGCAACTATCACCTTGCTAAAGAAGTCATCATGAATGATCTTCGCAATATCAAGCCAAGCGGACGCGTCCCAAACCGATGGCCCCCATCAGAACTTGAAAGCGCAGACGGCATTTATTGGATAATCAAAAGAACACGAGACCTTCTTGACTTGCTGGAACAAGAAGGATTATCGCACAAGTACTTTACTGCTGAAGACAGGCTTTTCCTGAAAAATAAAATTGAGACGGCAATGGTAGGACTGCTCAAGAGCCATACACGAGATGGTTTTGATGTGTGCGGAAAAAAAGAAACGTGGATGGACACTGCGTGGAAAGATGATTATAGAGAAGGCATACGCCTCGAACAGCAGGCATTGCGGCTCGCGCTCTATAAGGCGCTTCGCCTGCTTTGCAAGGAATCTGATGATACCATCTGCTATCGCCTTGCTGCACATCACGAGGATGAACTACGACAGAAAGTGCGGCAACACTTTTTCAAAGATGGCTACCTATGGGACGGAATCAATGATGCAACGATACGACCAAATATTTTCATCGTATACTATGTGTATCCAGAGTTATTGACACCAAGCGAATGGGTTGCCTGTTTCAAGAAAATTCTCCCAAAATTATGGAACGCATGGGGGGGCCTCTCTACAATAGCGAAAGATCACCCGCTCTATTGCGATACGCATACCGGTTCAGATAACCGGAGTTATCATCGCGGGGATTCGTGGTATTGGCTGAATAACCTTGCTGCCATCTGCATGACACGCGTATCTCGCTTCACCTTCCGCAAAGAGATACGCAAGATTCTTGAATCGAGCACAAATGAAATCCTCTGGTCTGGCGCAGTGGGGCACCATGCAGAAATCTCTTCTTCAAAACAGCAAGAAAGCAAAGGATGTCTCATGCAGGCGTGGAGCGCTGCGATGTATATAGAGCTTGTGGAAGAATTGTTTTAAAGTACTTTCAGCCCTCTCCAGCATCTCGCTTTGCTCGGCTGGCGCAATATTTGTTTAATAAAATCTTCCTTCTGAAAATTCCCCCACTCATCGCGAAGGGAATTTTCAACCAATTTAGAAAAATGTCGTCAGCCCTTGCTGTTTCTCTTCGCCCTTTTTTGCCCTCGGCTTTCTCTCCTTCTTCTCCTCAATAACATCATCAAAAATAGGCACGCCA
>JACQMX010000014.1 GCA_016203375.1 Candidatus Woesearchaeota archaeon
CCAGCGGCTGGTGCGCCAGCTGCTGCAGCGGGCAAGACACCTGCAGCCGCGCCTGCGAAGGCAGCTGGAAAGAAGTAAGTTTGATGCTGTTTTTCTGATACTATTTTTTCTTTTACTTGCACTTGATACTATTTTTTCTTTTACTTGCACTTTCTACCTTTTATTGCACCAATTGTAAAACAGGCATAAACAAATTCCCAACAAACCACGTCACAATCAGCGCGATAAGAAAGGCTGGTTCAAATGGAATCCCAACCTTCATCAAGATTTTGTTCAGTTTTTTCTTCTTATGCAACCGCACAAGCTCTGCTATCTGCTCTTTACTCACGCCGAGATCTTTTGGCCCGCAAACGCGTTTTCCATCCACAATAACATCATGGACAATCCAATCGCCTTCAGTTAATTCTTCCGGCTTTGTCCAGCGATGCATGCATGATCGTTCAACTGCCTTTGTGAAGATGAAGGTGTAAAAAAGCAATAGAAAGAATATGAGAACGGAAAATAGTATGAAACGGACACGCAAATCATCAACAATAAAACCGGCAACGATGCCCATGAATGTGAAAAGCAGCAAAACAACGCGAAGAGTGGTAAATTCTTTCGTCAGGCGTAATGCTCGCCATTCGCCAACAAAATCACGCCAATGGCGCACGGCAAGCACAACACTGTACAGTAAACCGTATGCCGCGCCGATAACAAAGATATTAATCAGCATGCTCAGCGCGAAACTATCAAGGCGGAATTGAATGCCTAGTAAGGCTCCCAATCCCATGAGGCATTTGCTATCTCCCCCACCCCATTGACCGGTATAAAACATGACATACGCGAAGGCGAAGAAAATTGCCAAGCCAAGCAAGCCATCGACAATATACTCCAATCGACCATAGTGAAGGGAGTACATTATTCGAATGCCAAGACCTGCGGCAATCAGCGAGTAATTTATCCAGTCCGGCACTTCGCGTGTGCGAACATCACTATATGTTGCAATAAGAAGAGCGATTAAGGCGATGAAGAAAAATACCAGCTCAATCATGAATGAATAAAAAAAGAGGAAGTATAAAAATTGTGCGATCTAGTTGACCGCCGGATTGCTCTGGCCGTAACAGCCAACTTCATGGTACTTAAACGAAAGTCCTTCTGCTTGATATGGTACTTCCCCATGATCTCGAACGCATGTTACTTGATTAAAATGCCGCTCACAGCAGCTTAATGGTGTCAAGTAACCACGACCTGCATCTTCGAAACGATGCCTTCTACAGAGCGCACCGTCCTCATTCCATTCAACAGTTCCGATGAAACTGCCAGAGCATGGCTCAGCGCTTATTGTATATGTTGGCGTTCGTATAGCCTCGCTCACTGTTTGTCTTGTGCTTGGTCGAGCAAAGATATACGTTTCTTCGAGCGGCGTTCCCGCAGCTGTCCTGCATGTTCCTGCAGAACAGCCATACGTGCACTCAATGCGGAGGAGTTCAAGGCAGGGGTCGCCATCGGCATTTGCACATTTCTTTAATTCATCCGTTCCAGTGGCACAATGCTGACCCTCAGGGACACATTCATCATAGCATTCCACTTCACAACCTTCATCAACCTTGGTGTCGCAGTCATTATCCACGCCATCACAGCGTTCTTGACTGTTTGGATTAATAGTTGGATCGCTATCGTCACAGTCTAGGGTGGCGCCACTGCAGATACCATCCCCATCAAGGTCATCTTTCCCTGCTGGGCATGTACTTTCTCCCACAAAGAAAGCTGGTTGTTCTTCAGCAGGTTGTGTTTCTTCAAGCGTCTCTTCACCATTTCCATTTTCCAATTGTACACAACCGGTTAGAAGGAATGTGATAGCGCTGACGCCAATAATAATAAGTATAATAGGTACACTAGGTACACGCTGATGGTCCATATGTATTCCCTCCTTTTTCCCAATCGTGGACATGATAACACTATAATATCAACTTTTTGTTTCACTTAACAATAGCACTTTTCAACACTTTTCTAATGTGCCACACTTAAGCATAGGAAGCTACGTACATTACAGCTCAATGGTGCAACGCAATCACGCTTGAGCTTGCAATGTTTCCCATAGCCACATGGCTTGCAATTTGGACCCCCACAATCCATATCTGTTTCTTGCAGATCGCGAAAACCGTTGAAACATTCGGGAATGGCTGCTGGCGCTTCTTCCTGTTCTACCTGCTCACCTTCAGGCAAGAGTGCTGGTTGCTCCATGACCGGCTGCTGGTCTGGCATGGTAGATAGGCATGCCCCGTCACGACAACCATAGGTGCAAAGTTTTTTGTAATAACGATATTCTTTTCCATCGCAATAATATTCCGTCAAGTAGTCTTGGTTATTGCAAGTGTCAGTTAAAGAGGTAACTTTCGCGTTATATGTTACGCGTAATATACCCTGAACAGAAGGGTTGTTTCCTCCATCTTGCGAATCATCGCACTTGGTCGCGGAAGCAGATGATCCATTTTCAGCTAGATTTTCCGGTTGAATAGTGCCAATTTCTGTAGTTTCAGGAAAAATATCTGGCCGTTTAACTAGTGTGCACCCAAAAAGAAGAACGGATAGAACTGTCAGAAGCACAAAAACTGTGAATGCACCTTCTTTTTCTTTCACTAAATCACCCCTAAATATTCCTTTTCCAGTGGTATTGCAGGTATTTATAGTTTTGCATTAATGGCAAAAAAAACTTCTCAAAATGGAAAAGGTAGCAAGCCGTAACCTTTATATACCACTACCTTTTCCGTCGACTATACCAGTGATTGATGACGATGCGCAAGCATCTGAATGAGGGAAGCACTTCTCGTGTTGTACCCTACCTAACATCAAGGAGGATTCGCTATGGCAGAAAAAACAGACAAGGTTTACGAAGCTATTGAACTTGCTAAAAATACCGGTAAGATTCGCAAGGGTGCTAATGAGGTTACAAAGGTATTGGAGCGAGGCCAAGCAAAGCTTGTGGCAATCGCGAAGGATGTTAATCCTAAAGAGATTGTCATGCACATTCCCCTTCTCGCGAAAGAGAAAGGCGTACCATGCTTTGAAGTGCCATCAAAGGAAGAACTTGGCACAGCCGCGGGCGTTACCATTGGTACTGCCGCTGTGGCTATAGTGCAGGAAGGCGAGGCGAAGAACCTAATCAAAGAACTCGCGAAGAAGGAATAGGTGACATAAATGCCTGCTAAAAAGATGGAGCGAAGGTCAAAGGACGAGCAAAAAGGTCCGGTAACTGAGGCTCCAAAAGGAGAAGTCTCTTTTACGGAAGCAGTACCTGCGCGCGTGGAAGAGATTATCGACCGTACAGGTTCTCGAGGCGAAGCTACCCAAGTTCGTTGTAAAATTCTTGCCGGTAGGGATAAGGAAAAGATTCTGAGACGCAATGTCAAAGGCCCAGTTCGCCTTGGAGATATGCTCATGCTCCGGGAAACTGAAATTGAGGCGCGACCATTAAATAAGAAAGGAAGAGGGATGTCATAATGCAATGCACCTTCTGTGGACGCAACATCCCTCGCGGAACAGGAAAAATATATGTCAAGACAGATGGTAGAATATTTTACTTTTGCTCTAATAAGTGCGAGAAAAACCTGCTCAAGCTCAATCGAAACCCAAGAACAAGCGGGTGGACTGCAGAGTATCACCGCCTGAAAGAAGTAGAAAAGACGGCGAAAACAAAGGAATCCTCTGAAAAGCCTGCAAAGACAAAAGTGAAGCAAGCAGAAAAGAAAGAGGAATAAGATGATTGAACGCACACTCGTTTTGCTGAAGCCAGATGCGGTGCAACGCTGTTTTGTCGGGGAGATTATCCAGCGTTTTGAAAAGGCTGGCCTAAAGATTGTCGGCATGAAAATGGTTTTGGTAGACAAGAAGTTTGCCCGAGAGCATTATGCCGAGCATGTCCAAAAAGCATTCTATCCAGGCCTTGAAGCCTTGATCACCATGGGACCTACAATCGCCATGGTGCTCGAAGGCGTGGAAGCTGTCCACAACGTGCGTAAACTCGTTGGCGCGACAGAACCAAAAGGCGCAGCGCCCGGCACGATCCGCGGCGACTACGCGCACGTCAGCTATGGTTATGCGGACAAGCAAGGCATTGGCATCAAGAACCTTATCCACGCATCAGACACGCCAGAGAACGCCAAGAAAGAGATCAAGCTCTGGTTTAGCGAAAAGGAATTGCACGCATACAAGACAGTGCATGATA
>JACQMX010000026.1 GCA_016203375.1 Candidatus Woesearchaeota archaeon
AAAAACGAAAGCTTTATATAATGGTGGATCTAAATCGACTGTATAAAAGGGTTTAAACTCGCAATATGACCATGGATCCTTCAAGACGACGTTTCTTGGCAAATCTCGGTAAAGCTACAGCACTAGCAGGAATAGCAACCATAGTTCCAGTACCAAGTGGTATTGAGGGGTTACTCGAACGGGTAGGGCACCTCGATCTCTCTTCTACTGCTGAAGCTCGACAGCGCAGAAAGAGTGATTATGAAATTATCGCTGATGGTTATGCCAAAACAACCCGCGAACATGGCAGTGCTGATCTCGAAACGCAAATTGGCCACTTTATTGGTTATCTTCGCAGGCAGGGGGTTCTTCCATCATCTGAGGAAACAAGCTTCTATGTTTATGATATCGAAAAGAATCATGTTGTTGCGGACATCAACATTGATGAGCAACGCATGGCGGCAAGTTTGATCAAGCCATTTGTCATGGCAGCAGCGTACGAGAAACTTTCCCATGGTGGCATTGGTAATGGAGAACGCCAAAGAATTAAACAAGATATTCGGGCGATGATCCAGCAAAGCGATAATAATGCCACAAATCGCATTATCGATTTTGTTGGTGGCGTGCGGGTTGTCCAACGATATATAGTGAAGGCGGGATTATTTTCCAAAACGCATATCCTTGAAAAAATCCCTGGTGATGGACGGACCTATCGCAATAAGACCTCGGCGCACGATCTCAATATCCTCCTTAATCAACTCTATCATGGTAGGCTCGTCTCTAGAGAAGCCAGCGCAGAAATGCTCGATGTTCTCCGCGGCTATCAGACGAGCAGAATAGATCAACTGCTTTTGCCAATGCCTGAAGTCAAGGATCTCGCTGGAAAAACAGGTGTCGTGTATGGCATGAATGGCGAATCTACTGTTGTTTTTTATGAAAACAAGGCTGGCCAATCTCGGCCGTTTATCTTCACGGCGATGTTCGAAGATAAAACAAAACCGCATAGCAGGCACAGAGATGAATCATGGGCTAAAACAAGAAGCGAGATCATCCGAAAAGTGGCGCAATTAACTACAGCACATTATCAATCGGAGCTTGTTGATCAGTATCGTGAACGGCAAAAACGCCTTGATCGTGTTGGGGATAGGGCCGCGTTTTACAATCAACGACATGATTTTATTGCAAGTGCGCGCCAACGAGGAAAAGCGTACGTTGGCATTATTCAAGAAGCATCAAAAGCATATACTCTTCAATGGGAAGATCTTTACTCTATCCTTTTTGTAGAAAGCGCCTTTCAAACGGATGCTCGTTCACCTACGGGTCCTCGCGGTATCGCGCAGCTTACCGAAGCTGCGGCTGAAGATGCGGGCTTAAAGGTAAATGGCCATATTGATGAACGATTGAATCCTCACAAAGCCATATTTGCTGCAGCGAAGATACTTCGCGGTCATATCAATTATTTCCTTGCGCAATACAATAATAATCAGTTCATTGCGCGCGATAATGCTATTGCCGCATATCAGAGTGGCAGGACAGGTATAAGCAAGTGCTTGGGAAACGAACGAGAAGTATCCTATTGGCACCTTGATACAAATACAAAAGAAAACAAAGAGTATGTGCCGCGGGTGCTTGCAGTGCGGAAGATTGTTTTTGGTACATAAATAAACATAAATGATATTCTCTTCTTTGGATTCAATTTCACAACATTTATAAACCACCTCTTGTCTTATCTCGATCATAGTAAAGCAGTAAACAAAAAAAGGTGATGGAGCAATGAGGAAACTCTGTATTATCAATCAGAAAGGCGGCGTTGGCAAGACGACCACAACAGTTAATCTCGCCTTTGGTCTCGCAGCACAAGGCAAGCGCGTTCTCATCGTTGATAATGATCCACAAGGGAATATCTCTACTTGCATTGGTGGCGAAAGTTACAAGGATCTGTATGACCTTCTCATCGAAAATGCTGATGTGCAAGAATGTGTAGCTCACCTTGCACCAAATCTTGATGTTATCAAGAGTAAGGAAACCTTAACAAAAGCAGAATTCATTCTCATGGGCGAAGCCAGCAGGGAAACCGTGTTGCGACGAAAGCTTGCGCCAATTAAAGGGTATGATTATGTTATTGTTGACTGCCCGCCCTCTCTTGGCTTACTGAACCAAAACGCATTGCTTTATGCTGACGAAGCCATGATTCCAGCAACGACGGATGTCCTTGGCTTTGACGCGCTCAAGAAAATTATCACGGCCATCCACAAAATCAATGAGGTTTTTGGCCATAATATTCAGATAACCAAGATTATCCCAACAATGCATGACGTGCGCAACAAGGTTTGCGTAGAAACCTTATCAAAAATGCAGAATGATTACTATAATCTAGTCGCCGATCCAATTCGAATAAGTTCCAAATTCAAGGAAGCTCCGGACAAGAAAAAATCCATCTTTGAATACGACAAATCCGGCAAGGGCTCCGAAGATTATGAGCGCTTAGTGAAGACGGTGCTTCGTGATGAAGCAAAGTTTGACCATCGTGCACAAGAGCCTGGCAAGCTGACGATAAAGCAGTTAGCATAGTTTTTTTTCTGGTTAATTAGACTTGTACATCCTTTGCGTCCGCTGTTCCTTGACTATTCTGATTAGGCCGAAATAGGCCAAGTTCTCGCAGTGGGCTTTCAATGAAGCGGGATTCGTTCCTATTTTCCTTTCCAATTCTGACATCGTTATTCCAGGGTGCTCGTTGATGGTTTTGAATATATCCCTTTGGATGTCGAGAGACTTTCGCTTCATGCTACAATATCGTAGAAAACTTTATATATCCTTATGCTACAATATTGTAGTATGCTGGATTCTTGTTACCTATGTGAGGCTCATTAGGTGGGCTTATGGTAGATAAGATTCAATATGAATCCTTCAATCGCCATAGAGTTGTCGATATTGCTAATACTTCGTTAGTGGTAAGGTTGCTGGGAGAATACATAAAGCCTGGCTGTATCATAGATCTCGGTTCGGGACCGGGTGATCAAGTCGCTTTATGGAACGCAAAAGATGCGGGAAGCGTTAAGAATGATGTAATCTGTGTAGATATTACACCGTTTAACCTTACCCATATTAAAAAAATGGGATTTAAGGCCGTACGACATGATTTGCAGTGCTTTCCATATCCATTTGAAAATAAATCAGCCGATACGATTATCTCCTTTTGCGTTATTGCGCATCTCAAAAATTATTTTGACTATTTACAAGAATGCTTGAGAATCCTAAAAGATGATGGGGTCTTATTGTTCAAGGCTCCAAATGCGAAGCTGGAACTTAATCAGAATCATTATTACCATTTTGAAGAACGTGCCTTGATTAAAACATTAGAACGAGTAGGATTCACTCGATTTAAAGCTGTTTATCCTGGATTTAAAAATATGTTCTTTACTAAAATCAAGCAAAAACTCCCCATACTTAATCGATGGGGAACTAAACGTATATTCTTAGTAGTGCAAAAGTGAGAGTTTTCAGTCTAGTGAAGAATGTCTTCAGGTGTTCCTTGAATGAATAAACCTTTATACACGAGCACATCCCGCACGCGCCGTGGATCTCGCAAGCGCTGGCATAATCGCACAAGACTTTTATCACCATCTATTTGCACCCGATCCGCGACTTCTTCAAAGACATTGCGAAATTGAGGAAATCCTTCCGCTATCTCGTCATAAAGATGTGCTGTTTGACCTCCATCCAAGCGCATTAGCATGAAGCTCGCTACTCTTGCATATGCGCCTCTTCCCATATCGGTGTAGTATGTTTCTCCAACTATACTTCTTCGCACGCGCTGCGGGAAAAATCCCGCCATAAATAATGCAAGATCGCCAAGATCGCGGTACCGCACACATTGCTGCGTTCCTTGGCTTGCTCTCGCTTCCGCATAGAGCTCGGCAAGCAGCTTGTGTGCTGCCCTGCCTTCCGCGCCGTCGTGCAACACATCGCGCTCAACAAACCGCACAAGAACACCAGCCAAATACGCTTCTGTCTGGGGAGAAGCGGTAATTCTCTGGTTATCCATGCTATACCGGAGTTCTGTACTGAAGAAGTCAGCAAGTTCGTATCGAGAGGCAAGTGTCAGCGAAGTTCGAGGTGCGAAGTTGTCGCTAGGGGTGGTCATGCTGTTTTCTCTATATTATTTTAAGAGTATTTATAGTTTGTTTATCACCCATCCGTGACGGGTTCACGTCAAAACGTGCATAAGCCATGGCGCTATTTTCAGAAAAAGTATTGCGTTTAACATTATGTTGCTCATGCCGTACATAAAATTCTCGAGCAGGCTATAGCCGACCATATGGAAGATGACAATCAAGTAGGCGTTGACGATGATGGTGATGACGATGCCACCAGTAGCGATGCTCACTGGTACCACAAACCATGCCATCAATGCTGCGAGCACATAGCCAGAGGCCATCATCGGCGTGTACAGGCTGATGCCGCGAGTAAGCTGACTCGCGATGAAGGTGGTGAGCACCGCAGTAAGAATGCCCACTTTGATCCCAAAGAGGACTGTTGTTACCACGCTTCCTAAGGTTGCCACTTCAATCTCCAGTGGCAAGCCTTGGAAAGCGAGCATGCCGCGCTTGAGGAAGGTGTTAATTATGGTAAAGATGGCTATGACGCCTAGAATTTTTATGGTTCGCGCGATAGGATTGAAGAAAAGAACGAAGAGCAACAAAACAAAAAGGGCTATGCCGAGTAAGTAAAGATTATACTTTCCACCAAATAGTTTGAAAAGATCTGTGTGCTGTTTTGTCACAGAACCACCCAAAATAGCAAAAATGAGGACTATTTATAATGGTTATGCTGGATTCTGATGTTGTCTACCGATTTTGA
>JACQMX010000024.1 GCA_016203375.1 Candidatus Woesearchaeota archaeon
GAGCAAGCGTGCGTAACGCTTGCTGCTCGACAACCGTATGCTTTTAGTTTATGTATAGAGCCAAAGCATACGGTTGCGGCCCAGGAAGCCTCTTCACGGCTTGGGCTGCGGAATGAGGAAAGTAATACAATAAACGCTTATTATTGCGAGCATATTATTTTGCGTGAAAATTATTTTATCATTCCGTTCGCTCAGGCTCTCCGAAGCCTAATGAGCAAACAATGCCTTCTTTTGGTTAAAGCAATAGAGCCCAAGAAGAACATTGCCGGCCAATAACTGCAGGAAGCGGCTGGACGGCGGAATGAAGAAAGTTTCGCTTTATTTTTTGTACAAAATTCATCAGAAAGTCATTGCAGAAAAAGTTCGGGATTGCACGCGAATGTATCGCTAACTCTACAATTTTACAAGAACCCTTTCCTCAACAGTATCCTATTCACCTCTTCCTTTGGCATCTCGGTGCGAAAGAGGTTTTTAACCCGAGACAAGAATCGCGGATCTTCATACTCTTGACCGACTAATGCAGCGGCAAGTTTTCGGTACTCTACCACCGCATCCGCTAAAGGAGCGTACAGCGATGCGGGCACTGCATTTGCCAAGGCTTCAAGGATGCGAAGGTCGTCAGGCAACACCGCAAGCACCGGCGTTTGCGTCGCGTTTTCTATTTCTTCCACATGCAGCTCGAAATGCTTGCCGCGCGTTTTGTTGAGGATAAGGCCGACAATAGGCGTCTTTTTATCCTTCGCTACGCGCACAGCATGCAAGGTAGCGCTTAAGGTTGGGTAATCTGGTGTCGTGACAACAAGGAGCTTATCCGACGCTACCATGGCGGAAACGAGCTCTTCATTCATGGTTGGAGAAGAATCTAAAACAATATAATCATAATCAGTTTTTACCGCTTCCAACTTCTTTTTCAGCTTAAATGGGTAAAGGTAGCCTTTCGTCAAGGCACCTGGAATATAAGCAAAGCCACCTTTTTCATGCTCGCGGATGGCATCTTGTATCTTGACCTTATCTGTCAGAACATCATGGATCGTGTCAGAAGGCGCGTTTTCCCCAAGGTGGAAGCTGAGATTTGGCGCGGAGAAGTTCGCATCGACAACAAGCACCTTTTTCTTGAAATCGTTGGCGAGAATCGCGGCGAGATTGGACGCGGTTGTAGTTTTACCCACACCACCTTTAATCGCGATAACGCCTATTGTCGTTGCTGTCATGAACCTCGCACCTTTTTTAAAATCCCAAGCGTTTTATTCGTGTCACTTATATATAAATGTTACTTTTTAAGCTGGACGACGGGGATTTAAGAAAAAAACGCAAAACAGAAAATGTCTAGATGCGCAAGCTTGTTACATTGCTTATGCCATCTTCATTCATGCTGACCCCGTAAAGCGTATCCGCTTCAGAAATAACCGAATCATTATGCGAGATAACCACATATTGCGCTCGATCCGTGTACTTGCGCACCAAATTTGCCAAGCGCTCTGAGTTTTTCTTGTCTAGCGCGGCATCCACCTCATCCATGATGTAGAAGGAAGCCGGCTCGTGTTCTTGTATGGAGAAGATGAACGCGAGCGCGGTTAAGGTCTTCTCGCCGCCAGATAAACTTCGGATGTCCATGAAGCGTGTTCCCGTAAGTCGCACTTTGATAAGCAGTCCGCCTTCGAAAGGGCTTTCCGGATTCTCGAGCACGAGGGACGCATCCGCACCTTTGGTCATCAGTGCAGAAAAGATTAGCTTGAAGTGTTCATTGACAACTTCAAAGGTTTTCATGAACAGGTCTTTCTTGTGCAGCTCGATCTCATTCATCATGGCCATGACGTCTTGCTTCTCGAGCATGAGCTTTTCCTTCTTTGAGGTAAGTTCATTATATTCTCTCTCGACAGCGTCAAAGATCTCCAAGGCTTTCATGTTGACGCTGCCAATTTTTGTAATAACACCTTCCCAGATACCTATCTCCTTTCGCAGCTCACCTTCAGATTTATTCTCGACAACAGAAACGCCCTCAAATTCTTTATACTCCTGTTCAAAAGTAGAAAGCTCTGTCCGCACTTTCGTGAGTTCAAGCTGATGCGTGTTAATCTTAATCTCAATCTTGTGATGCTGTTCAGTGGCGTGCTCAACTTTCTCTTCGTCTTTCTTGATGGAATCATCAATCTTGCTGCGCTGCGTGAACAATCCTTTGAATTGCTCTTGGAATTTTCGCTGCTTCTCCTCTTTCTCTTTGAGCGTCTTCATCATTTCAGTGATCTTCGCGGTAAGTGTGTATGTTTCTTTCTTGAAATCCTCCTCTTCTTTATCATGCTGCTTCATAACCTTCTGTATATTTCCGATTTCAGGCTGGAGGATGGTAGCAACCTGCGCATCGATATTCTTGAGATCAGCCTGCCGCTGCACGAGTTGTTCCCGCAACTCTCGGCGTTTTTCCTCAAAGGCGTTGAGCTCGGCAAGCAAGGTGGGATTGCGCAATTCAGTAATCTTCATGCGGATCTGTTGCTTCTTTATCTTTGCGTCAGCGAGCGCTTTATTAACATCAGAAACCTTTCGAGCAACAATATCTATCTCCTTATCAACTCGCTTGAGCTCATCCTTGAGCTCTTCCTTCTCCTTCTTCGAGGCATCGACATCCGACGCCTCAAGGTTCAGGGTTTTCTCGAGCTTGATAATATCCGCTTCTATGTTAGCCTTAAACTCGCGAAGGCGGGCGATGGCCTCTTCATTCGCGATCCTGTCCTTTTCGAGCTTGCTGATAAGGGCTTCTGCATCCGCAATGCCCTTTTCACATTGCTTCAGGTCCTTTCCTAGCTCTTGCTCCTGGAAGCCAAGGCCTAGGCGCTTTCTCTGGCGATAGCCACCTTGCATGGCGCCAGAAAGTTCGGCAAGATCCCCATCAAGCGTGACCATCTTCGCGTTGCCAATGCCAATGCGCCGAGCAACATCGATAGTCTCGACCACAAGAGTATTACCGAAGACATAAGAAAAGATGTTCTTGAACTTAGGATCATACTCGATAAGGTCTATGGCCATTCCATGAACGCCATTCGCTTTCTTGAGTTCAACAATTTCTGAGGCAACGGGTTGCGCCTTAACTTTATTCAATGGCAAGAAGGTAGCAGTGCCAAGCTTGTTTGTTTTTAGGTACTTGATGCACTCCGCGGCAACGCGATCATCCGCGACAACAACACTTTTCAATCTTTGTCCTGCGACTATTTCAAGCGCGAGCGCGTATTTGGAGCTCACTTGACCAAGTTCGGATACAGTACCATAAATCCCTGCCATTTTGCCTTTCAAGCCGAGCACGGATTTGAGCGCGGTATCTTCGCCGACCGCCTCTTGGATGGATATGTTTCTCGCATTGAGACGGGAAAAATCCTCCTGATATTTCGCGAGCGTCTTTCGCGCATTTGCCAATTGCGCGGCTAAGGCTGAATCATCATTGAGACGTTGGGTAAGTTCAAGTGTTGCTTTCTTAAACTCTTGGCGCTTCTGCTTGAGCTCTTGGATTTGTGCCTTATTCTCTTTCTCGACTTCAAGGACTTTTTCAATTTTTTCGTCTATCGCCTGTATTTGGAACTCAAGCTTATCCTTTTGTCGGAGGAATTCCTGCTGCTTCGCGCGAAGCTCTTGGATTTCTTTTTCCTTTTCCTCAAGCTGCTTGTCAATGGCTTCAATCTCTTTCTCTAGCTCCGCTGCAGAATCGAGCTGGTTTTTCTTTTTGAATTCATCAAGACGCTTCGCGATAGTGTCAAGTTCCTTCTCTCGACTAGTGATTTGCTTGAGCAAATCCGCTTTATCCGCGTCGAGCGAGGTGATCTTGTCTTGCACTTCGTCGATGTTTTGCTTAAGCTGGTGCTTGCGCTGCTTGATTTTGCCAAGTTCCGCCGTAATTGATTCTGTCCTATTTTGAGAAGAAGCGATATCAATCTTGAGACGCTCGACTTCCTTGTGAATATTGACTTGTTCCTTTTCACCCTTTTCCTCAATCTCCTTGTTGATGCGCTCGATATCTTCTCGTTTTGCCTTGATTTTCGCCTTGAGTTCATCGAGCTCCTTTTGCTTTGCCGCAAGATCATCTTGCGCTTCTTTGATCTTCGCATCAAATTCGTTTTTCTCTTCCCTCTTGCGCTTCATTTGCAGATGGAGCAAGGAAGCCTTGTTCACCTTTATTTTATCATTCAATTCTTTGAATTTTGTCGCTTGATCACGCTCTTTCTGGAGCTCCTTAAGGTTATTGGCCCGCTCGCCAAGAATGATCTCGCACTCCTTGAGCTTTTCCTCAACGCGGTTGAGCTCATTGATGGCCTTTTGCTTTTTGTCTTCATAAATCGAAATGCCGGCGATTTCCTCAACAAGCATGCGCCGTTCTTCAGGCGGCATCTCCACAAATCGAACGATGTCACCTTGAAGGATGATGTTGTAGCCGTCAGGATCTATCCTCGCGAGAGACATAAGGTCTAGGATCTGTTGTCGCGTACGCGTTTCATCATTGATCCTGTACACACTCTGGCCATTACTCTTGACAATGCGACTGACCTTTACTTCCTTTTCTTCTGTGGGGAAGATGGCATTGCTATTGTCAAAGAATATCGATACTTCTGCGAAAGGTGCAGGTTTTTTCGTTTTGCCGCCATTGTAAATGAGATTAGCGGATTTTTCGGTACGCAAGGCTTTTGCTGAAGACTTTCCGAGAACAAAGCAGATGGCGTCGCTGATGTTTGACTTGCCCGAGCCGTTGGGTCCAAGAATGCAATTAAATTTCTCTCCAAACACAAGCTCGGTACGCCGCGCGAACGATTTGAAGCCATGTAACAAAAGCTTATTTATCTTCGTCATTGCGAATGCGACCCCTCTTTACGGCATTGCTGCATTGGAGGCTGTAAGAACGCGGTAAGACCCGTAAAATATGTTTTAACAATCCTAAGCCTCATTGTTTTTACCCATAATCAGGTTATGGCATATATATAAAGCTTTTCGTTATCTCATTATCGCTTTAGAAGCATTTAAACATCATTCAGAATCTCAAACAGACTGCCCTTGTA
>JACQMX010000012.1 GCA_016203375.1 Candidatus Woesearchaeota archaeon
AAATTACTACTCTCCAATAGCATAAAAGTATTAGATAATGTTTTGGGGGTATACCACTATGAAACGGCTTGCAATTTTGAGCCCAATAAGTCTCTTACTATTAGTCATTTTTGCTACTGTTGTGAGCGCGAATCCGACCATTTCGTCTATTCCGGCGCAAACAGTGAGTGAAGGAAGTTCATTTTCTGTTACGCCAACATCGACGCCAGCAGATAGTGGTGCGCTCCAGTTTAATGGTTCCATTTCACCATCAACGACATTTGGAGGCACACTCGTTATCGATACAACAACTGGTCTCATTTCTGGTACGCCTACCTATAGTGATGCAGGTGTTTATACGGTTACTATAACTGCGAGAGATGCAAATTCCTCAAGCTTCACAAGCTTTACGCTTACTGTTACCGATACTCCAGCGCCACCAGCGCAACTCGTTATCACTGCGTTGAGTTTTGGTAGCGAGGATCAACGCAAGAGCAATCCTGACGCTGATGATGATGAGGATCAAGACACCTTTGTCACGGATACCTTCACCGTCCAGAACACAGGCGGTACAACTGCCACTGGCATTACCCTTATGCCCTCCTTTGGCGTTGGCGATAGTTCAGATTATGAACTCAATTTCACCAATGCGCCAACAAGCTTGGCTCCTGGGGAAACGCGAACCGTTACTGCGCATATACGAGTGCCTGAATTTGTTGACGCGGTTAATGCTGACCTTGAAGAAGAGTCAGTGACCGTTGGTCAGCTTGTGGCGACAAGCAACAGCGGTACAGTTTCCTCAAACACCGTCGATATGGACATGCAAGTGGAAAATAAACTTCGCATTAAGGATATTGAAGTATGCCATGATGATGACTGTGAAAATGCCGATGATGGTGATACAGTTGATGATGTCAAGCCTGGCGATCACATTCGAGTAACGGTTGAAGTCGAGAATGAATATTCCGATTCCGATGCTGAAGATGTTGATATCGAAGACGTCGAAGTCGAAGTAGACACCAATGATGATGACGATCTCGATCTTGACAGCGAGACCGAAGATGTTGGCGATTTAAGCGCAAACGACGAGGACTCAATCACCATTGAATTTGATGTCGAAGATGATGCTGATGATGGCACCGTTGAATTTGTCATCCAAGTCCAAGGTGACGATGAATATGGTTCTCGCCATGGTGATTTTGCCCGCGTGCGCCTTGATATCAATAGAGAACGTCATGAAATCGCGGTCAAAAACCTTGCCCTTAATCCAGAGACGCTTTCCTGCGCACGAGTAGGCCAGAGCAACAATCTTAATGTGCGTCTCACTGCGGAAAACATAGGAAGAGATGATGAAGAGGATGTTTCCGTAGAGGTTAAACTCACCGATCTTGACATTGGCCAGATCACGCGCGAGTTAAGCATTGATGAGGATGATGAGGAAACACTCACCTTCAACTTAAACATTCCAGCAAATGTGCGACCAGGTTCCTATGAACTTGAGGCCACAACCTACATCAATCGCGATGAGGTTAGTGATCGGGATAATGCCGTTTTCACGGTTCCTGATTGCGATCAGCAAGTCACGGCAATGCGCCAAAGCGAGCAAGAAGAGGATGAAGAAGAGGAAACTCCAAGAACAACTCGCAGCATGTCTGATGATATTGTTGTTCAAACAACGCCTACAACGCCAACGACACCATTGCCACCAGTGACAACGACCGCGCGAAGCGGTGTCGAACGCAGTTCCTTTAGCGGCAATGCCTATGTTATGGCGCTATTGCTCGTTATTGTGGTCTTAGTGCTTGTTGGTGTTGGCTTAATCGTTGCCATCGCAAAGCGTGGTAACGGAAAACACTAAGAGAATCTACTCCAAGGCTACGCAGGCCTTGGTAAATTTTTCTATTTTTTTTCTTGTTTCTTTTAGTTTCTTATTCGCCTCTTGAAGAAGATAATCAAGATAATCTTCAGGTACAAGCAGCTTGCCTTCTCGAGCAACAGGAAGGTCAAGCCGCTGCGTGTCGATAAGCTCCACCATAATCTTTTTGCGCAGCGAAATAATGCCGGATCGTTTTAACCCTGCATCTCGAGCAAGGTCCAGCAAGCATTCTGCGGCCTCTAGACTCTCACAGCAAACGTGCAGGATCATTCCCTCCATATGGAAGAAGATCTCCTCTTGAGGGGGATTTTTGACGGCTTTAAGGAGTTCCTGAAGAGAGACCTGGTCATGGCGAACAAAGAAATGGTGTGTTGGTCGTCGCCTGCCAGTTTTGCCCTCTTCCTTAAGGAGAAGAATGCGACCTGCGCAGGATGAGGTAGTATAGTATGATTTCTTCGAGTTCAGTAAAGAGACCAAAGGGCGTATGGCTTCATCCACTTCCCCGGCGTTTGACTTGTCCGGCTTGGAAAGGAAGGTTTTTTTGGCGTTAAGGAAAGTCATAGCCTAAAGAAGAAGGAGAGGGATTTTAAAGATTATGGAAAACTACGGCTTCGGCGCTATGCCCTCTTCTCAATAAACGTTTTCATTCTATCCACAAACTCATGGGCATCTTTCAGATATCGATCATATTGCGTACCTGTAATCTCTTTGATATCTCGATGCGTGATTCCTTTCATGAGCCTGTAGAAATCATGCATCATCTTTGGATATTTTGGCTCAAGCAGTTTTCGCTTTACCAGCCTATCCTCCAGGAGATTCGCGACATGCTCTGGCGAAGTAGGAATCTCCCCAATCTTCATCAGCGCGGCGTGTGAGGCGTCTATCACTGCCCAATACAAGTCAAGGGTTGCCTGAATAACATGCCACTTTGAGTTCTGAATGGTAGCGGGAGCACGGACAAAATAACTCCATGTTGATTCGGCAGTTGGCCGGATACGGCCTTGCATGAGGAGCATCTGCAATGGATCAAAGAAGCCAGTATCAATAAGCGCAACACCATCGCGAAGGATGTTTACCGCAACAGGATCGGCTGACTTCACGAACTCCCAGAATGAGGTGAACTTCAGGGTGGTCACGTGCAGTCTTGGAGAAATGTCCGCGATCATCTTTTCGACGAGAATGCGGTACGTCTGTACAATCTCTGGTCGCAAGGTTATTGAAAGGTCGTCAACGATGATAAGAATATCAATATCTCCCACTACCTTTTCTTTTCTTGTGGCGCTGCCAAAGAGAATAATCGCCTTGACAAAAGAACCGAATTCCTTATATGCCTTTTCAGCAAACTTATAAGCGATATCGAAGTGTTCCTGAGTGTATTTGTCAATATTAATGCGTGGACGCTGTTCGACCTGGAACTCCATGATAAACCCCTTTTTAACCTAAAATGGCATACGCCATATATTAAGCTTTGTTACTACAATATTGTGAACGCTTCAGTGGCTAAATCTTTAAATATCGGCGTCTTATTGAAGGATACATGCCTCCAAAGACACCGACAAGGAAAATGAAAGAAAATCAGGAAAAACCATTGCCAAAAAAGAAGAAACCTGCTGAAAAAAAAGAGAAGAAAGAGCTCTCTCTCGAAAATATCCACTGGGCGGATCATGTAGCGCAAAAGGTCATCGCGGTTAAAGGGGACAAGAAAAAATACACCATAGCTTCTGGCATCACGCCCTCTGGCACCGTGCACATAGGCAATTTCCGAGAAATTATCACCACAGAGCTTGTTGGCAGAGCATTACGACGCTTGGGCAAAGAAGTTCGTTTTATCTATTCTTGGGATGACTACGACGTTTTCCGAAAAGTGCCAAAGAACATGCCGAAGCAGGAGATGCTGCAAGAATATTTGCGAAAGCCTATTGTGGATACGCCAGATCCATTTGGTTGCCATGAGTCATATGCGCGGCATCATCAAATTGAAATTGAGGAAACTATCCCACGCGTTGGCATTACAACTGAATTTATTTATCAAAATAAAATGTATCGCGCATGCAGGTATGCCGAAGAGATGAAACATGCCTTGCAGCAGAAGGAAAAAATACGCCAAATTCTGAACAAGGTCAAGGCAGATGGCACGGAGTTGCCAGAGACATGGTTACCAATATCGATCTTTTGCGAAAAGTGCGGCAGAGATACAACAAAGGCAGAAGTGTATGATGGAATGTACGGTGTTACTTACTCTTGCATCTGCGGCCATAAGGATACATTTGATCTCCGCAAGAAAGGCATTTCAAAACTTCTTTGGCGAATAGACTGGCCAATGCGATGGAATTATGAAAAGGTTGATTTTGAGCCTGGTGGAAAAGATCACTCGTCTCCTGGGGGATCGTATGACACGGGCAAAGAGATCGTCAAGCTTTGGAAATGGGAAGCTCCAGTGTATCATATGTATGATTTTGTCATCGTCAAGGGCACCGGTGGCAAGATCTCTTCCTCAGCGGGCAATGTGGTAACGCTCAAAGACGTGCTTGAGGTGTATGAGCCGGAGATGGTACGATGGCTTTTCGCTGGCACACGACCAAATACCGAATTCGCCATCTCCTTTGACCTTGATGTAATCAAGATTTATGAGGATTTTGATAAATGCGAACGCATGTATTATGGCGAGCAGGCTGCAGGCAATGAAAAAGAGCTTGCCAATCAGAAACGGATCTATGAGCTTTCTTGTGTTGGTGAACCATCAAAGAAAAAACCATTTCAGCCGAGCTTTAGGCATTTGACGAATGTACTTATGTGCAACAATCTTAACATAAACAAAGCAATCAAATATTATGAGGATCAACTAAATGATCCTGTCGACAAGCAACGCCTCCATCGCCGTGCCATTTGCGCGATTAACTGGATTAAGAAGTATGCTCCTGAAGATTTTAAGTATGAGCTTCAGGAGCATGTCAGTCCAGAGGTCAAGGCACGATTGAGTGAAAATCAAAAGAAAGCATTGCGCGATGTATCGCGTGTATTGCAAGAACGCACCTGGAATGATGAGGACTTGCACGCTGAATTCTATATTATCATGAAAAACTATAATTTGGATACGCCACAATTTTTTAACGCCGCATATAATGTCCTAATCAACAAAAACCGCGGACCAAAGCTGGCAGCGTTTTTGTTGGAGATTAAGGATCACGCGGTGAGCATGTTTAAGGAGTTGTAACTCAAGAATTGAAGAATCGTTTAAACCCTCATTTTCTAGCCTTATACGCCGTATAAACACATTTCAAAACCGTAAAGTATTTAAATAAAACACCCTTTGAATAGAATAGTGATGGTGTTCTCAAGAGGTGAATATCGCACTTTATACCGCGTTTAATTAGTGTATAATACATGATTGTATAATACGTGATCAAAAATGCCAGAAGGACAATATACAGCAGAAGACATCCAAGTGCTTGCCGGCCTTGAAGCAGTGCGCAAGCGACCTGGAATGTACGTTGGAAGCACAGGCCCACGAGGACTCCATCATCTCGTGTATGAGGTAGTGGACAATTCCGTAGATGAAGCTCTTGCTGGCCACTGCACAGCCATCCGTGTTATTATTCAGGCGGATAACTCGATTACTGTCATCGACAATGGTCGCGGCATTCCTGTAGAAAAACATCCCAAGCTAGACATGTCTGCGCTTACAGTTGTCATGACCAAGCTTCATGCGGGAGGCAAGTTTGACTCGAAAACGTACAAGGTTGCCGGCGGCTTGCATGGTGTTGGCGTAAGCGTCGTCAATGCCCTATCAAAGAAACTTATCGTGCAAGTCAAACGTGATGGTAAGGTTTACCAACAGGTATATGCAAAAGGCGATCCAACTGGTGATGTTACCGTCATTGGCACTGCGCAGGAACGCGGTACCACAGTTACGTTCTGGCCTGATGATACCATCTTTGAAACACTTGAATTTTCCTTTGAAACATTAAGCGCGCGATTACGAGAACTCGCATTTCTCAATAAAGGTTTACTGATTGCCATTAAAGATGAACGCACGGGAAAATCCCATGAGTTCAAATACGAAGGAGGTATTAAAGAATTTGTTGAATACCTTAACAAGAACAAGAATCCATTGCATCCGGTTATCTATTTCCAGAAAGAAAAAGAAGGCCTTATGGTTGAAATTGCCATGGCATACAATGATAGCTACCAAGAAAATATTTTTTCATTCGCGAATAACATTAATACTGAAGAAGGCGGAACACATCTTGTGGGGTTTAAGGCCGCGCTAACGAAGACAATCAACAAATATGCAGAAGATCGTGGCTTGATCAAGGAAAAAGATGTCAAGCTCGATAGTGAAGACGTCCGTGAAGGTCTAACTGCGATTATTTCCATCAAGCTTGCAAATCCCCAATTTGAGGGACAGACCAAGACCAAACTTGGTAATTCTGAAGTGAAAGGTATTGTGGAATCAATTGTTAATACGGGACTCTCCATATTCCTTGGGGAAAATCCAGGTGTTGCGAAGGCGATTATTGAGAAAGTGGTCAATGCAGCCAAAGCACGTGAAGCGGCGCGAAAGGCGCGCGAATTAACAAGGCGCAAATCCGCACTTGAAGGCTCCAACTTGCCTGGCAAGCTTGCTGATTGCGCAAATCGCGATCCTGCGAAATGCGAATTGTATATTGTCGAGGGAGATTCCGCTGGAGGGAGCGCAAAGCAAGGCCGTAATCGTGACTATCAAGCTATCCTTCCTCTGCGAGGAAAGATTCTTAATGTTGAAAAAGCAAGATTGAATAAAATATTCGCGAATAATGAGATTGTTACGTTAATTACGGCTATTGGTTGCGGCATTGGAGAAGAATTTGATATCAAGAAGGCTCGATATCACAAACTTATCATTATGACCGATGCGGATGTTGATGGCGCGCACATTCGCACCCTGTTACTCACTTTTTTCTATCGGCACATGAAACTGCTTATCGATGCTGGCTATATTTACATCGCCCAACCGCCATTGTACAAGCTTGCTAAAGGGAAAACAGTAAAGTACGCTTACTCTGACGAAGAGAAAGAGCGCATGGTTAAGGAACTTGGTGGCATGGAAGGCATCACGATCCAACGCTATAAAGGCCTTGGAGAAATGAATCCCCAGCAACTATGGGAAACAACTATGGACCCAACGAATAGAACGCTCCTGAAGGTCACGCTTGAAGATGCTGTAGAAGCGGATAAAATATTTACCATTCTTATG
>JACQMX010000029.1 GCA_016203375.1 Candidatus Woesearchaeota archaeon
ATGGTAAATACGATCAGCCAATACAATGGTATCATGATAAGGAACATGATTCGTTTAGTGACGCGATTCGCAATGGTTATCAGAGGTGCAAGTTTTGATTTACCTTTCGTTTTTAATGATAAAAATAGTGCACCAAAGGAGAAAGGCACCGAGGTGATGGAGCGTACCTCTCTCCTTTGGGCAAGTGGTAATGAGCATTCTGAAAGGCTTGCTTCTCGCACAAGCCACGATTCTGTTTCCATGAGGATTTCTTGTTCCATAGCTATCACCCTGCAATGATCAGCAAGACGTGGCGGGCATTAGCGAATGCGAACCCGCCCGTCTTGCTGCTGAAGTTAACCACCCCTCAGCATGATACGGTGCAATTTTGGGAGAAGGAAGGAAGAAAAAGATTCGTAGCAAAAGCTACGTCACCTCTTTTTCCCCTTTTTCTCTCCCCCAAACCTTGGCTTATAGGAGGTAAACCAATGAATCTGATCTTATGAGCGCCTTCAAATCGAATCTCGGATAAGCTTGATCGCCTTATTTTTTAATGCCGTATCAAGCGTCACCTCAATCTTTCGTGTCTTTTTCTTGAGGTCAGAGAGCCAGCCAACCTCCGACTGGATCAATCCCGTTTCATTTAAGTTTACGACGAATGATCGCACTCGTCTTTCAGTTAATGGCTCTATATTGTATGATTCGCACGTTTCCAGGTAAAGCTTGTATACATCCATGCCACCCATAATCTTTTTCTGATTGTTGAGGATGGCAAGGTACGCCAGCTTTTGATGCTGGGTGAGCGATGCGATAACGTTGAGCATCTGGTCTCGCTCGAGGTTTGCGTCAGCTTCATCTACCAAGTCTAAGGTGATTTTTGTTCTTTTCTTCGCGATGGCGCCTTTCGCGCAGTTGTCAAGCAGCTCGAGGGCCTTGCGCGCGTCGCCGTCGCGCGTGGCCTCGATCTCTGCTATTTTCTTGAGCACGGGTTCGCTAACCACCCCTTCCTTGAACGCGAACCTGGCCCGTTCCTTGAGTATGTCCATCAGTTCTTCCGCGTTGTATGGCGCGAATATTACCTTGACCCTGCCTATAGTAGACTGCGTTCTTGGTTTGATGTAATCGGAAACGCGCACGTCATTTGAAATCATGATGCTTGACACTTGCGATTTGATATCTCCATTAATCCTGCTCAGGCGATAGAGGATATCATCGCCAGCTTCTTTGAGCACATAATCCACTTCATCCAGAACGACAAGCACATGGCATTGTAGTTCATCGAGGACTTTGTTGAACTCATCGATCGCTTTTGCGCGATTCCATCCCATCTTCGGGTACTCTTTGTCCTGCGCTAGTTGATTGAGCACTTCGAGCAGGATGACGGTTTCTGTTCGATTTTCCGAGCAGTTGACGTACGCTGTCTTGAGGTTGATGTCGTTTTTCTTCGCCTCCTCCTCCAGCTCCTTGATGAGCTCAAGGATCAAGCCCGTCTTGCCCGTGCCTGGATTGCCATAGACAAACACGCTGCTGACGGCATTTCCCATTAAAATTGGCGCAAGCTCCATGACGAGCTCGTTCTTTTGCTCGGTGCGATGCAAGAATCCAGTCGGCGGTGTCAACGCGTAGAGCACGTCCCTCCGCTGATAGATTGGGTTCTTAAGCACCGACGCAAATGTCATCTCTTTGGATGTCGTCGCTTTTGATGTAGATTCCGATTTCTCAACCACCATGCTATTCCTATGGTTCCAGAAGTATATAAACTTTCCGTTTTTTCCTGCATTTCCGATGCTTCCGATACTTCTGTGTTTCCGATTATTTCCTCTCGAGAAGTAACAGTGAAAAACAATAAATAGTTGGGCTTCTTTGAGCACTATATGGTCTTATACAAGCTTTTAATGGATAGAATCGCGGTTAATGTTCTTAAAGTGCTTTATGATCATGAAGTACGGGAAAAGGCCTCCTATAGCACGAAGTTGTCTGAAATAAAAAAACGAACGGCTATGCCCATCGCATTGCCTTCCTTGCAACGTCTTTCTTCAATGGAATTAATCACCATGGATCTTGTGGAAGGAGAGCATATTCTCAGCATTACAAATAAAGGCAAAGAGTTTATTGAAATTTTTGATCAATTAATCGAACTCTTCCAGACACATGAAAGAGAAGAGCAGAAAGGCGTGCGAGTGAAATATGAATTGACAAATCAGGAAAAACGTATCCTGATCCTTGCCTATAAGATGAGCAAGGAATCCGGGGTCGCGTTTGTACCACTGAAATCATTGGCGACGGAGTTGTATCCGCATTCGGATTATAGGTCAAAGATGAGTACTGTATCTCGTTATGTGACAAAACTGGAAGAGATACAATTAATGGAACGGAAGAAAGAAGACAGGCTGACACTCGTTAAAGTTACTGATAAAGGATTTAAGACAATAAAAGAACAATATTTGAAAGGGCTGATGCTCTAACTTTTTTAAAAACCAAACATTAATATACCAGCATATATA
>JACQMX010000016.1 GCA_016203375.1 Candidatus Woesearchaeota archaeon
CGCATGCTCTACGCAGAGCGCAGCAAGCGACAAGATAGAAGATTATTATAATGATAATAATAAGCAGAACAATGAGAGTAATCAGAACAACTTTTCTTTCCATGTGGCTGGCAGTTTTGAGTTAACGATCTCGATATCGAGATGGTATTTGAATTTCTTCGGACCACGGGTTTTTATGTAGTTAATCATTTCCTGCAAGCCTTGTTGAAGCGTGTGCCGTGTTTGATACCCAAGCAAACGACGAGCTTTCTCTGCGGAGCAGGTAGCAAGCTTTACTTCTTGCGGGCGATCTGGCATATAGACTGGTTTTAGATCGAATTTCAGCAGTTCCGCGATGGTTTTTGCAAGTTGGTTTATAGTAACCGGCTCTTCATCTGGCCCAATGTTTATAACTTCACTAACAACATTCTTTTGGAAGGCCATTTTCTCGAGGCATTGGATGCAATCTTGTACAAAGGAGAAGCATCGCTTTTGCTCGCCATCGCCATAGATGATTGGCTGACGGCCTTGTAGCATGAGATTGATCATGATGGAAGCAACATTGCGGTATGGATCATCATATTTCTGCCGAGGACCAATGATATTATGCGGAACAGCGATGGTGTACTCCATGCCATGCGTTTCGGCAAGATTTCGGAGCAAGAGCTCAGCAGCGTATTTGGCAATGGCATACGGATCTTGAGGCTTTGGCGTCATATCCTCAGTAAAAGGAATTGGATTTGCGCCGTAACGAGCCATGCTTGAGCAAAAAACAAAACGCTTTACACCATTTGCAACTGCGGCGGAAATTACGGACGCGGAATTTTCGAACACATTTTTGGTAATGAGGTACGGACTAAAAACGCTTAAGCCTTCATAAGGTGTTGCAGCGCAATGATATACAATGTCGCATCCTTGAGTAATCTTCTTCATAGAGTTATAGAAGTTGCAATCATATTGGTAGAATTCAACATTTTCATTAACATTGTCAAGATAGCCACCAAGAAGGTTGTCACAGCCAACGACATGATGCCCTTGAGCAATAAATGTATCAGCCAGATGACTCCCTAAAAAGCCTGCAACACCTGAGACAAATATCTTCAGCTTCATTAGGGCAAAAAAACATGGATGGTTTTATAAAGGTTACGAGTGGAAAATCTGAGAAAACGATAATAAGGGAGTATAAGCGCAGAATAGCGACTCCCACAAACTATTTAAATATTATACCGTAGACCGCTTTATATGAAACAAGGTATGAAACAGGGCATGAACCAGAGCAAAAATCAACAACGCGTCTTTATAGTAATTCCTGCGTACAATGAAGAAAAGAGTATAGGAGCAGTACTTCAGGGACTGCGCAAATATGGCTATCAGAATCTCATTGTAATAAACGATTGCTCTCACGACAATACAGCAGCTCGTGCAAAGCAAGCTGGTGCCATGGTACTCAATCACATTATCAATATTGGGCAAGGTGCCGCGCTCAAAACAGGAATTGATTACGCCGTACAGGAAGGAGCGGATATTATTGTGACCTTTGACGCTGATGGCCAGCACGACCCCCAAGACATCCCAATGCTCCTTGAACCAATTCTCAAAGGTAAGGCGGAGATAACGCTTGGATCACGATTTTTAAAGAGCACGTCACAAGTGCCATTGCTCAAACGTATTGTTTTGAAAGGAGGTATTCTTTTCACCTGGCTTTGTTCAGGGATCATGCTCACCGACACGCACAATGGACTTCGAGCCATGTCACGAAAGGCAGCGCAACAACTGCAATTACGCCAAAATCGGATGGCCCATGCATCGGAGATTATTGATGAGATTCATCGGAAACGCATCCCTTTTAAAGAAGTTCCCGTGACTATTCGATACACAAAATATGCCATGGCAAAAGGCCAAAGCGTGTTCAATGCCTTTGACATTGCCTTCAAGATGATCATTCGAAAACTCGTGAGGTGAACATATGGATATTTTACTTATTATTGTAGTTTTGTTTGTGCTATTTGCATGGAGCAGGGCATTGCTCCGCTATCGAGACCATGCCATCTCGCTGGGCGAGTTTATCTTTTGGACGTTCATTTGGGGAGCGGTTATCGCCTTGACAACATTTCGAACACGACTCAGTTTTGTCGCGGATATCGCAGGCCTCAAACGACCAGTTGATGTTCTTATCTATTTTAGTATCGTCCTTCTCTTCTATCTTCTGTTCCGTCTCTATGTAAAGATGGAGAGCGTGGAACAGAATATGACGAAGGTTATCCGAGAGATCGCGCACCAACGGAGGAAATGATGAGGATAACGATCATCACCGAGTATTTTCCTTATTCACAACGTGGAGAAATACGCGGTGGCGTGGAGGCGCGATGCTTTTATCTTGGGCAAGAATTGGCAAAACGCCATAAGGTAACTGTTATCACATCATGGCAGAAGGAAACAAAGCGAAAAGACACCATAGCTGGTATGGCTATTCTTCGTGTCGGCCCACACCATCGCTACACGCATAAAGGCTATGGCGCATTTGTATCTCGTCTTCGCTTTGCGAAGGCAGCAAAAGCAATGGCAGCTCGTGTTCCTGCAGATGTTATTGATGGAACAAATTTTATTAGCTATCTTCCAGCGTTTGCAGCAGCAAAGAAGCAAGGTATACCGGCAATGGCTACTTACCATGAAGTTTGGGTTGGTGCATGGATAAAGAACAAAGGCCTTGTGACAGGGAGTTTAGGAACAATCTGGGAGCGTCTTGTGCTTACCAAGCCTTGGGATAGGATTATTGCGGTCAGCGAATTTACGAAGCAAAAACTTCTTGCGCACGGCATACCAGCAAAACGCATTGCAGTTATCCCAAACGGCATCGACGCATTGCTGTATCAAGGATCAGCAAGAAAGGAAAAAAACCCAACGATCTGTTGCGTCTCGAGATTGACACCGCAAAAGCGCGTTGAGGACTTGTTGCGAGCTTTTACGCTTGTCAAGAAAGAGCTTCCTCATGCGCAGTGCATCATCATCGGAACAGGTGATGAAGAAGTATCTCTAAAGCAGCTTGCCAAAACGCTTGGCGTATCATCATCTGTTCAATTTCTTGGGTTTGTTAGAGAGCACAAGCGCGTGATGCAGTACCTCAAGCGAAGCCATGTTTTCTGCCTGCCAAGCGTCATGGAAGGATTTGGCATTACTATTCTCGAAGCGATGGCATGTGGCGTGCCATATGTTTGTACAGACATCAAGCCATTGCAAGAGATAACGCATCAGGGGAAAGGCGGCTTTCTATGCAGGCAAAAAGACCCACACGATTTAGCTGCTAAACTGCTTCAGCTGCTCACTGACAAGAGAGTATATGCACAAAAGGCTCGAGAATGCCGGCAGTATGGCAGAATGCGTGATTGGAAGCGTCTTGCTAAAGAAGTGGAAGTAGCATACCAAAAGGGATATAAAAATGTGGGAGAGGATTCATGAAGATCTTGCTCATCACCGAATACTACCCACCAAAGATCTTTGGCGGAGGAGAATTGAGCGCACAGGCACTAGCAAGGAGCCTTGCGGCGAAGGGAATAGATGTTTCCGTTTTGACTGCGACAGTCCCAGGACAAAAAGCAGAGGAACACGATAATGGCGTAACGATATACAGATATCTGCGAACAGGTGCACATCCCTTCGCGTTATGGGAAAATTTGAAGCGAATGGTTCTTTTTCCGCATTCCTTACGAAAGACACTGCAGGAGCTTGATAAGCGGGAAAACTTTGATGTTATCCATTGCGTCAACACAACAAGTATCTTGCATTTTCGCTATCCGAAGAAGACAATTGCGACAATTAATAGTTATGTACCCTTTTGTCCAAAGGGGAATCTTTTTTATAAGGAGAAAACAGTATGCACTGGGCCAGCATTTATGAAATGTTGCGGATGCATTGCCGCATCCCAGTATATTGGAAAAACAAAAATGAAGGCATGGCTCCGATGGAACCCGCTTCTTTGGATCTGGCTTTATGGCGCATATTGTCGAAGGAAAGCGAGGCTCAAGCATATGAAAAGATTGATTATTATCAGCACATTCATGCGAGCGTTCGTGGATAAGCGGCAAGCAACGCTTATCTATAC
>JACQMX010000017.1 GCA_016203375.1 Candidatus Woesearchaeota archaeon
AACAATTCCACTCTTCTTTTCTTCAATCAAGACATGGTGCATCTTTTCAATGATTATACTGTTGATCAAATCAATTGGAATGATTTAGAAAAATTTCGTGCCCTTTATGAAAAGCAAAAAAACATAACTCTTTATCCGACACTGCTTAATAATTTGCGAGAAGGCGCGCTATCGCTAGAACAAGAGCAGGAGAAACCCACATCACTCGATATTCGGCCATTACCCCGTCTGCAAATCGATGTGCGTGGGAAGGTGAAAGTCATTTATTCCTACAAGGACGAACCGAGAAAATGGGATGTCCAAGACTTCGTTTCATATTTCAATGTTCGCTATAAGATGATTAAGTCGATATTAGAGAATAGACAAGAACTCCAAAATATCACTTCCATAAATCGTTTGCTTGGAAAAAAAGAAAAAACTAATACCTCAATTATTGGTATTGTGCTGGATAAAACAGTAACCCAAAATGAGAATATTATTCTTGTTCTCGAAGATCCAACCGGTATCATTAAGGTAATCATCAATAAGAACAAACCGGAACTTTATGCGTTAGCAAAGGAAGTGATTCTTGATGAGGTCATCGGCGTTGTGGGTGTGACTGGGGAGAACGTAATATTTGCAAACAACGTCCTTTATCCTGATATCCCCATTCACAAAGAATTAAAGAAGTCTCCTGACGAATGCTACGCTGTTTTTATATCGGATATTCATGTTGGCAGCAAGCTATTCTTACCAGAGGAATTTGGAAAATTTCTTAAATGGCTTCGAGGTGAAGTCGGGAATGATGCCCAGCGAGATGTTGCTCAAAAGGTGAAATACATTTTTGTCATTGGTGATCTTGTGGACGGCGTCGGTGTTTATCCTGGGCAAGAGCATGAACTTGAGATAGCAGACATCACGGAACAATATACTGAATTTGCCCGGCTCATGCGCCAAATCCCTGAAGATAAACACATTATCATTTGCCCTGGGAATCATGATGCGCAGCGATTGGCCGAGCCGCAACCAGAGTTTGATAAAGATTTTACAAAGCCACTATGGGAATTGCCGAATGCTACGCTGGTTACCAACCCTGCATACATTAATATTCATTCCAGCGAAGACTTCCCCGGATTTGATGTCTTAATGTATCACGGCTACAGTTTTGATTATTTTATTGCGTCCGTGGATTCTATTCGAGAACAAGGAGGATATGATCGCGCCGATTTGGTTATGAAATTTTTGCTCCAACGTCGACATATGTCGCCAACGCACACTGCAACATTGTATATACCTGACCCGAAAAAAGACCCGTTAGTCATTGACAAGATACCTGATTTCTTTGTTACTGGGCACATTCATAAAGCAGTAGCGTCGATATATCGAAATATCACCTTACTTTCTGGGAGCTGTTGGCAAGCAAAAACGAATTTTCAAGAGAAAATGGGGCATAATCCTGAACCAGCAAGAGTGCCTCTTGTTAATCTTCAAACGCGCCAAGTGAAGATGCTGAGGTTCTAAACAATGATCCGGGTAGTTATCGTGGATTTTGATGATACCTTAATCAGAACCAAAGAAATGTCTTTTGAAAAGCATGCAGCTGTCGGGGAATACTTCGGGTACGCGCTTGATGAGGCCACATTTTTTAGCAATTATGGGAGACCTTGGCCCACATTGATTGAACATATATTTCCAGGCTTAGCCTTTTCTGATTTTTATGAATATTTAGTTTATCTCGAGCGAGATTACCCATTTCAAGAAATTGAAGGCGCTACAAATACGCTGCAACATTTACGTGAACAAGGGATTATTGTTGGTGTTTTAACCAGTGATTTTCGTGATAGTTTTTTTCGGAGAGCACAGCGCGTGGGGCATATGACCTATCTTGATAGTAATCTTATTTTTTGTGCGGGCGACACACCATACACAAAGCCAGATGGAAGGGCCTTTTTGCCAATTCTCGATCGGTTGCAATCACAAGGGATAGGCAAAGAAGAGATGATTTTTGTGGGGGATCTTCTCACCGATTATCAAGCAGCAAAGGAGGCGGGTGTCCATTTCTTTGCCGTTACCACTGGCTTTCAGACAGCCAATGATTTTCTTCGGGCAGGCGTTTCACACTCTCATATTCTTTCTTCTATCGCAGAATTACCCTTAAGATTAGCGATGTACGGTGAGGCGCAACATGGCTAAGGCAAGCCCAGCAATGCTGCAATATTTTGATGATATGGATCAGGAAGTTATACGGGCATATAATACCGCTCAACAAGCACGCAAGAAAGGCTACGATCCAGAGCCAAAAGTGGATATCCCTATTGCCCGAAACATGGCGGAACGCGTCGAAGGTCTTATTTCTGCAGTTGCTCCAGAACTTGTTGGAAAAGGCATTCCGCAACGCATTATTGAGCTCGAGCAAAAGTACGGCGCCGGTGCATGGGAAGTTGGATTGCTTATTGCTGAAGAGGTTGCCAAAGAAAAGTTTTGCGCATTCAAGGACAAGCGCACGGCCATGGAGATCGGCATACGCTCGGGTATTGCATATGTAACTTCTGGTATTGTTTCTGCACCACTTGAAGGATTTATCGAATTGAAAATTAAAAAGCGCCGTGATGGAGGGGAGTATTTTTCTGCCTTTTACGCTGGGCCAATTCGCGGCGCTGGCGGGACAGCAGCGTCCGTTTCCGTTATCATTACTGATTATGTTCGGATAAAGATGGGCTATCAACCATATGACCCAACAGATGAAGAGATCAAGCGCCAGATTACGGAGATCACTAATTATCACGAGCGCGTCACCAATCTCCAATATTTTCCTTCTGAAGAAGAACTCAATTTTATGTTACGTCATCTCCCTATAGAAATTAATGGAGATCCTACAGAAAAGTTTGATGTCTCTAACTATAAGGGCCTCCCGCGAATTGAAACAGACAAGATCCGTGGGGGTATGTGCCTTGTTTGTGCCGAGGGGTTGTCACAAAAAGCCGCGAAATTATGGAAACGCTTGCAAAAATGGGGGAAGGATTTTGGCCTCGAGTGGGAATTTCTTGAAGAATTCCTCGCGTTACAAAAGCGCATCAAGGCGAGAAGCGAGAAAAAAGATGATACAAAGCCAAAAATAACTTCTAATTTCACATACATTAAGGATCTGGTTGCTGGCAGGCCGGTGCTTTCGTTTCCGATGAAGCCTGGTGGGTTTCGGTTGCGTTATGGGAGAACGAGAACCTCTGGTTTTAGCGCAGCAGCCATTCATCCTATCACTCAATATTTGCTTAACAAATATCTCGCTACTGGAACGCAGCTAAAAGTGGAACGCCCAGGAAAGGCGTGTAGTATAACTGTGTGTGATGTTCTCGAAGGACCTATAGTTATGCTTAATAATGGCAATGTCTTTCAGCTAACATCCATCAACGAAGTTCGAGAAAACACCAATGAAATAAAGGAGATCTTATTTCTTGGGGACATTCTCTTTAATTATGGTGATTTTTCTGAAAATGGTCACATCTTAGTTCCAAGTGGGTATTGTGAGGAATGGTGGGCCTTAGAACTCGAGCAAGGCATGAAGAAAAAATATGGCATTCTTGATCTTGGTAAGGCCGCTGCAGAAACAGGGATTGAGGAAGAGCATTTGCGTTCCTTTCTTGAGAACTATTTCTTTGTCAAACCGATGCAAGATGTGGCTCTTCGGCTTTCCACCACATTTACTGTTCCTCTTCACCCACTATTTACCTATTATTGGAATACAATAACCACAGATGATATTCTTGACTTTCTTGCATTTTTCGTGAAAGCCAAGATTCAGGGGGATACGCACGTTGAGAAAATTATTATCCCTGTTGAAGAGAAGGGTAAACGCGTACTCGAACTGTTGGGCGTGCCACACATTGTTTCCACCAATGAATTTGTTGTTATCGAGAAACATGCAGTACCTCTTCTTGCGAGTTTGGGCATTGCCGGCGAGCAGACCTTTACTGAAGGCATTAACCGTCTTACTACCATCATCGCCGAGAGCCCTGGAAAAAATCCACTAGAAATAATCAACAAGGTTTCACTGGTGCCGGTGCGGGATAAAGCAGGCACGTTTATTGGCGCTCGGATGGGAAGACCGGAAAAGGCCAAGATGCGAAAGCTTACTGGGAGTCCACATGTGCTCTTCCCTATTGGAGAGGAAGGCGGCCGCATGCGAAGCTTTCAGGCGGCGATGGACGTCGGCGTCATCACGAGCGAATTTCCACTCTATAAATGTCTCTCCTGCGATAAGGACTGTGTTTATTCTGTTTGTGAAGTATGTGATTCGCCAACGATGAAACTCTATTTCTGTAAGCAGTGCGGACCAAAAGAAGCTCCCGTGTGCAAACAACATGGGGAAATCCAGTCGTTCCAGCGACGGACCATCGCCATAACACCGCACTTCAATGCCGCACTTACGAAGATAAAGATGAAGAACCATCCTGAACTCATTAAGGGGGTTCATGGAACTTCAAACAAGGACCACATTCCAGAGCACCTCACCAAGGGCATTCTTCGAGCAAAATACAATATTTCTGTCAATAAGGATGGGACGACGCGCTATGATATGAGCGAACTTCCAATAACACATTTTAAGCCAAAAGAGATACGAACACCAATTTCAAAACTTATCCCCCTAGGCTATACGCATGACATTCATGGCAAGCCGCTTGAGCATGATGATCAGCTCGTTGAAATTAAACCGCAGGATATTATCCTTCCAGCAAGTTCAAGCTCGCTTGATGAGTTAGCGGATGATGTGCTCTTTCGCGTAGCGAATTTTATTGATGACCTTCTTATTAATCTTTATGGGCTTCAGCCATATTATAATTTAAAATCAAAAGAGGATTTAATAGGGCATCTCGTCATCGGCATTGCTCCCCATATCTCCGCCGGGATGGTAGGGAGAATTATTGGATTTTCAGAAACGCAGGGGATGTACTGTCACCCCATGTTCCATGCAGCCATGCGTCGGGACTGCGATGGTGATGAGGCGTGCGTTATTCTGCTTATGGATGCCTTGCTCAATTTCTCCAGGCAATTTTTACCAGACCGCCGAGGGGCAAAGACAATGGACTCGCCACTTGTTTTAACAACAATCTTGGTTCCTTCAGAGGTCGATGATCAAGCGCTAGGTGTTGATGTTGTCTGGCGATACCCCCTTGAATTATACGAAGCCGCTCTTCAATACAAGCAGCCATGGGAGATTCCTATTGAACAGATTCGACAGCGCCTGAACACGGAAAAACAGTACGAACAGATGGGATTTACACATCCGGTAATGAATATCAATGCTGGGATAACGTGTTCTGCTTACAAAATATTGCCGTCGATGGAAGAGAAACTGAAAGGCCAAATGGAGATTGCTGAAAAAGTGCGTGCTGTTAATGCGATGGACGTGGCAAAGTTGGTCATTGAAAAACATTTCCTCAAAGACACAAGGGGCAACCTTCGAAAGTTTTCAACACAGCAATTCCGTTGTTTGAAATGCAATGCCAAATTTCGACGGCCGCCGCTTGTCGGCAAGTGCATTAAGTGCGGAGGGAATCTCACCTTCACTGTCGCGGAAGGTTCTGTCGTAAAGTATCTTGAGCCATCTATCAGTCTGGCGCGAAAGCATAATGTGCCTGCGTACTTACAGCAAGTTCTTGAGATCACAAAGCGAAGGATAGAAAGCACATTTGGCAAGGAACGAGAAAAGCAGATAGGCTTAGGTGCTTGGTTTGGATGAGTGAGCCTATCTTTCGCGTTTATTGAAAATCATCGGTTTAATACCTCGGACTTTAGTCCGACGATTTTCAATTATTTTCAGAGCATACTACGATTTTCAAGCTGGATTATGCTCTGAAAATACCAAAAACCGAGGCTTATACAGTCTTATCAACATTCAAGCC
>JACQMX010000018.1 GCA_016203375.1 Candidatus Woesearchaeota archaeon
AAAAAGATTAATTTTATAAAAGCGACAGCGTTTTCTCCACTGATGCTCAAAGATATTCAAAACCTAAGACCCACAACAATTTACGCAATACACGCAAGCATGAATGGTGTGTATGATTATTGGCAAAAATACCTATCACAGTATGTGACAAAAGGCGCTGAATTATCATTTACAAGAACAATGCTTGTTGTAGAGACCAAATGCTCTGCAAAAGCATATGACGATGCTGCGGATGATCTCATTGCCTATCGGCGTTCTATCGCTTCACAAAGCCTCATAGGAGAAGAAAGAGAGCCTTCTCCGCACATCTTTGGCCTCGCACGAAAACTGAGAGACCTTGAACGATCCATTCTTGAGCAAGTCGAGCCACAACAATCCTCCCTATCTCAAAGAGAAGGAGGAGCTGTTATTTACGTTAACCCGGATGCTTTTAGGGATAACCAACCGATACGGTATTAAGGAAAGAAAAAAGAAAAATTTTATTTCTATTGTTATTTATTTGCTATTTTCTGCAGTTCCATTTTCAATTCGTCCTTTACAGGTATTGCCTGCCAATACTTCTCCAATGCATCGCTGAAATCAAGGCTTGCACGAATAGCAGCACTGCCCATTCCAATAAATGGCTGCACTGCGCGTTCTAATTGTGACGGCAATTGGAGTGACCTAAAGTATTCCGCAGTTGCAGATTTTAGATCAACACCAAGCACACCAAGCAGCAATTCATATTGTACCGCTGCTCTATCTATGCTGTAAAACTTATCATCGCTTGACATTTTCTTCTCCTCCATATTTTTTAGTCTGCTGACTATTGTTTTGTTAGTGAGACGCCGAACTACGACTAGCCGTGTCTCGAAAATTTATGTTACAAAAACTGTTTTACAAAATTACCGATGAGAAATGGTGTGCTTCTGGGCACAGCCCATGATAGTCATCACTAGCTTTTGCTTGATTGGGATTAAATCGATTGAGAAGAACAGCGTTGCAACTACTAGTAATGAAGACAATCAGCGCTCAATGCGCATGCCTCAAAACGTGTTGCATTTGTCATAATAATTGGTAATGCGAAGTTGTATATAAACGTTTGGGAGAAGAAAATGCGATGAGCGTTCCTGCTCTCCTCAGGGATTAGGGAGAGCAAGAACACCGTCACAACAAACTTTATAAAGTTTGGAGAAGTAAAGAAGCCGTATGGGAGAGACAAGGACTGCAATGATGGCTGATAGTCCTGAACCTTCAGCGCGTGCTTATGCGCCTTCTACAACAGAACTCCTTCTTGAAGAGATATGCTTATCATTTGGATCTGCCTTGCATGAAGCAGTAATTGATACGACCTTGCGTGGAGCGATACTCACCAGAATGGGCCAGCCTGTTCTTGTGCAATGTGAACATGACCAATCACAAGTCATCCAGTTCCAATATACGCGTTTTTCTCCAGCGCATTCTGAAAAATTTGTAGAAGTATATAACAAAAATAGAAAGCCTCGTCCAAGAAAAAAAATGGACATAAATCAAATATTGAAGGAAACTTATGGTGAACATGGAAAACATGATCCGTTTGAAGAAGTGACGAAACCGAATTATTTTCGGAATGCAGCTGTCGGGCGATTTGAAAAAAGCTTTTATTTTGCTGTCTATGATGTTGACAACCCTAAGTTGCTGCCACAACAGTTATCTCCTTTTTGGATCCATGAGCCGGAGCATAAATTTGGTGGTGGAAGTGAGAAGGGACGATTGCCTCGAATCCATATGCACTTTCATCGTGAGCCGTACTTTTTCATAGAACACCATCGGGAAGATATCACGAATTTGCACGACACGCTCACGATTACATTTCCGTATGCGCTTGAAAAACATCGTGCACAGATGCAAGCTGCACTTGCGCGGCAACCTTTGGACAGATTAACCGGCTTAACAGCATATCCATTCCTTCGGGAATCTGAGGCCTTGACGCTTACCTATAAAATCGCCACCACCCTCCCTCCAGAAGCAACCATGGGAGCAATTTTAACATACTTACGCATGGAATGCTTAAACAGACGACTTGCCTGAAGAGGCTTCTCATTTCTTTCTTAGGCCAAAAGAAGGAAACTTTTTAAATACGACATCTTCTTTCTCTCGCTATGAAACGCACACACACCTGCGGCGAATTGAGCAAGAAAGAGGATAAGAAGGCAGTATGCCTGCAAGGATGGGTCCACACCAGACGAGATCATGGTGGCGTTATCTTTGTCGACTTGCGAGACCGCTATGGCCTTACCCAGGTAGTTTTCAATCCTGGCTGCAAGGGTTTTGAGCAGGCCGAGCACATACGCAGGGAAGACTGCATCCAAGTGCGAGGCAAGGTACGCCTTCGTCCAGAAGGCATGGCAAATCCAAATCTGAAGACTGGTGACATTGAGGTTAATGTAGATGAGTTAATTGTTCTCAATAAATCAGAAATTCCGCCATTAGAAGTGGATGATCGTGTCGTGGCGAGCGATGAGGTTAGGCTGAAATACCGTTACCTTGATCTTCGCCGGCCAGTCATGCAGCATCATCTCGTCATGCGCCACAAAGCCGCACAGGCAGCCAGAGAATTCCTCTCTTCACAAAACTTTTTGGAGATAGAAACGCCGTTTCTCATAAAATCAACACCAGAAGGAGCAAGGGATTATATTGTTCCATCGCGCGTCAATCCGGGAAAGTTTTACGCGCTTCCCCAGTCTCCACAACTGTACAAGCAAATTCTCATGTGCAGTGGTATGGATAGATACTTCCAGCTTGCCCGTTGTCTTCGTGATGAAGATTTGCGAGCTGACCGCCAGCCAGAGCACACGCAAATCGATATTGAAATGTCTTTTGTCGAGCCAAATGATGTTCATGAGGTTGTCGAAGGGCTCATGAAAGCTATCTGGAAAAAATGCCTCAATTATGATCTTAAGATTCCTTTCCCAAAAATACTTCACAAAGAAGCGATGGAACGGTATGGAACAGACAAGCCAGACATTCGTTACGAACTGTTCTTACATGATGTCTCCGCTGTAGTAAAGGATTCCGACTTTAGCGTGTTTAAAGAGATCATCGCAAAAGGAGGAATTGTAAAATGCCTCGCATGCCCAAGTGATCTCCCGCGAAAGGAAATAGATAGATATATAGAATTTTGCCAGCAGCTTGGTGCAAAGGGTATGGCGTGGATGCGCTTTAAGGATAAGAAATTAGAGAGCAATATCGCAAAGTTCTTCTCACCTGCAGTGCAGGAAAAACTTGTTGCTGCAGTCAAGCCAAAAGATGGTAGCATTATCATGTTCATCGCGGATAAAGAAAAGCTTGTCAATCAAGTGCTCGATAAGCTGCGTCAAGAGGTAGCGAAGCAGCTGAATCTCTATAACCCGAAAGAGTTTACGTTCTGCTGGATCACTGATTTCCCCCTCTTCGAATGGAATGAAGAAGAGGAAAAATGGGATCCCGCGCATCACCCGTTCTGCATGCCAAAGGGAGAGGACCTTAAGTATCTTGAAACAGATCCAGGCAAAGTGTACTGCACACAGTATGATCTCGTCATGAATGGTTGGGAACTTGGTTCTGGCAGTGTCAGGATCCACGACTCAGAAATCCAGGAGCGCGTCATGAAGGTCATTGGCCTGACAAAGAAGGAGCTTGAAGCAAAATTTGGATTCCTGCTGGAAGCCTTCAAGTACGGCGCTCCACCACATGGCGGCATCGGGATAGGATTTGACAGAACAGTAACGCTACTGCTCGGCCTCTCGGACATCCGCGAGGTAATCGCGTTCCCGAAGAACAAGGCAGCAGAGTGTCCAATGGATGACTCACCAAGCGATGTGCCAGAGAAGAGCTTGAAGGAATTACACATCAAAGTGGATCTGGCGAAGAAATAATTCTCCTATGATTACTATTAGAAAAGCAAAAATAAAAGATGTTGATGCTATTGTTTCTATGTGGCATGGACTAAGACTGCACCATCAGCGATTGGTGCGACGCGACAAAATGCGGCAAGCTTGGAATCAGCCAGCAAAAGATGCTGCACCTCGCTTCACGAAGTGGGTTAAAAAATGGATACGATCACCTCAAGGTTGTGTGCTTCTCGGTGAAGTTAATGGCAAGCCTGCAGGGTATTCGTTAAATTATATCAAGGATGGTATTCCTGTTTATGCCATCAAAAAGCTTGGCTATATAAGCGATTTGTATGTTAAGCCAGAATATCGAGGCAAAGGCGTTAGCTCCCGTTTGAAAGATGCAACGTTCCAATGGTTCAAGAAAAAAGACATAAAGTATGTTGAGATTGGTTTTCATACAGAAAATCAGAAAGCCCATAGAATCTACAAAAAGTGGGGCTTTGCTGATTACATTACTCAGATGCGAAGAAGATTATAATATTCAAGGCTGTGGTTGCTGCTTAACAAATTCTATAAGAATCCTATCAACGCGTTGTTCATGCATTTCTCGAAGCAATATGTCGCGAAATTCGGCAACTTGGCGCTGATCAGCTCGATCATGTTCACCAGTTGCTGTCCATTGCCGGACATCCCGATTGCGATACATTCCTGACTTTATGCTTGCTCGTTCAAGTGCATACACTTCGGCACCATCAGCAGAACGTCTGGGTGCATTACAATGATGGCCATAAACAATATGTATGTCATATACCACAATACCACCTATTTCTAGAAAGAGTTTCTTGATTATATAAAGTTTTTCTTTATAGAGACAATATCCCGAATCTTGTACGGCTGGAGCCGCGCTCGGCTAGCGTCGGGTT
>JACQMX010000028.1 GCA_016203375.1 Candidatus Woesearchaeota archaeon
ATAAAAAAACCGTTTTAAAGTCCTTATGATTAATTGGTTAAGTCAACTTAAGTGGGAAAGTAAGATTTCTTGGTGTTTTAAAATAGCCGAACGGCAACCAAGTGTGTAGTCCCCACTTCCGTTACAGCCTAAAATATTGCACGGTTAATCTTACTTTCTACTAAGCTGAACCACCCTAGCGTGCCAAAATAGCTATCGTTAGTATTGCTATTCCACAGTAACCGACTTCGCCAAATTTCTCGGCTTATCAACATCGCAGTTGCGAAGGTCAGCTATATGATAAGCAAGAAGTTGCAAAGGAACAACCGTGAGCAAGGGCGTAAAAAGCTCCTCACCTTTCGGGATGTAAATTATATCTGTTGCATGGCGCTGGATTTCTTCATCACCTTCTGTCGCTATAGCAATCACCCTGCCATTTCTTGCCTTCACTTCTTCAATATTGCTGATCATTTTTTCATACACACCATCTTTTGGCACAATGGCCACCGTAGGAACCTCATCCGTCACCAAAGCAATAGGCCCATGCTTCATTTCTCCTGATGCATAACCTTCCGCGTGAATATAGGATATCTCCTTCATCTTCAGTGCGCCTTCAAGTGCAATGGGATAGTTGAGATTTCTTCCAATAAAAAGGAAATTATACACCCGACAGTATTTTTTCGCTATTTCTCGGATGACATCGGATTTGGTAAGAATTGTCTGAAGATGCTGAGGAATTGCGCTCATGTCGAGTTGTGTATGAGAGAGTTTTTCTGCAATACGATACAACATGACCAATTGCGCGAGAAACGCCTTGGTTGAAGCGACACCGATTTCCGGCCCTGCAATAGTATATATGACTGCATCTGCTTCGCGGGCAATAGTGCTATCCCTCACATTGATTATTCCCAAGGTTCTTGCCCCTTTCTCTTTTGCAAGACGCAAGGCAGCGAGCGTGTCGGCAGTTTCGCCTGATTGCGAGATAGCGATGAGCAAGTCATCTTTGCCAATTAATGGATCCTTGTAGCGAAACTCGGAAGCAATATCAAATTCGACTGGTAGCTTTGCAAGACGCTCGATAATGTATTTTCCGGTTAAGCCAGCATAACCAGCGGTTCCGCACGCGACAATAAAGATCTTGCGCGCCTTCACATCGAGGTTGAAAGGCGCGACTAGAGAATTCCTCACCACCATTGGCTGCTCAAATATTTCCTTAAGCATGAAGTGCTTGTACCCTTTTTTCTCGGCAATGACTGCGTCCCAATCAACGGTTTTCACGGCTGGTTGCAGTTGCTTATTCTTAAAATCGAATATGCTTATTCCATTTTCTTTCACAACAGCAAGCTCAAAATCATTAAGATAAACAACTCGTTTTGTATACGGAACAAGCGCGGACACATCTGATGCAATAAAGTTTTCTCGTTCGCCAAGACCAAGGACAACAGGGCTTCCGTTTCGCGCGACCACGATCTCCTGATGGTCTTGGTGAATAACACAGAAGGCATACGCGCCTTTAACTTCTTTCAAGGCATCGAGCACGGCTTTCTTCAGATCACCGCCATAACATTCTTCGATAAGATGAAGCAAAACCTCCGAATCTGTATCCGATTTGAACGCATGCTCCTTCAATTTGTTTTTGATCTCAAGATAATTCTCGATAATGCCATTATGAATGAGCGCCATATTTCCTGTGCAATCAGTATGCGGATGAGCATTCTTGACGGTTGGCTTGCCATGCGTTGCCCAGCGTGTATGCCCAATGCCAAACGTACCGACAAGTCCCTTATTTTCTAAATTCGCGACACGACCAACGACCTTGTTCACTTGCAATCCAGAATTCACAATGGCAATGCCTGCGGAATCATAGCCACGATACTCCAATTCGTGTAATCCTTTGAGGAGTATCTTCTCCGCTTCCCGATAGCCCACATAACCAATAATACCACACATAAAGGCAGCCAGATTGAGGTTGATTATTTAAATCTAACTTTAAATCTAACCCTGAACCGTTTATAAGGCCTATAATACCACTTAATGATACTAAAGACACAAAACTTTATAAGCAAAGACATAACAGCAGGCAACGGTATGGGGAAAAATATATTGTATGTTGATAATGATAGGACCTTTGGCGAAATTCTGCGGCAATGGGTAAGACAACATAAGCGAGAAGACTTTTCTTACTCGCACGCAACCTCCATCAGCACCGCGTTATCTAGGCTACGAAGCAATGGTACCAACCGTGTTCATGCTCCGGATATTGTCATCTGTTCTTATGATCTTCCACCAGCGAGAAACACTGATAGTATAATGTTTCTTCGCGCAATTCATGATGCTTATGTTGATCCAACCAATGAGCGTCAATATATGCTGATAACGGAAACAGTGGAGCGACAAGCTGATGCGTATCAAACAGTAGAACAGCGTGGTGAACGTGACCTTGTTACTCGAATTCTGGTAAAACGAGATCTGACGCTTCATGGACTTGATGAAGTTTTGAACGGTTCTGCAAGGTATGGCATCATCTCTAAACCTGCAGCGCAACGATAAGATGGAACGAAAATTGCTTTTTGTGGATGATGAACCAAACGCGCAAAAAGCGATTACCCTCGCATTCGCGGAAGAAGGAATAAATGTCTTCACGGCAGACTCTGGAAAGATAGGGCTTGAAATCCTTACAAAGGAGAAAATCGGTGTGGCAATTTCTGATTATCATTTACACAACGGGATGACTGGTATTGAATTCCTTTCCCAAGCGCGTGATTATGCGCCACTTCTGTCACGACATATTTATACAGCTAACCGAGGGACAGTTCTTGATGATCTTACAGACAGAAATGAACATATCGGAGAAGATGGTCTTCTCTTAAGCGTTCTGGATAAAGGGACAACTGGAGTGCAAGGTCTTCTTAATGCAGCGCAAGCCGGATTTGAGCGCTATGAACGCCTATCCTCTTCTGTAATTGTTGTTGTGGACGATGAGCGTATGCTTCTGCGTACTATGACAAGGATTCTTCAAGCGTACGAGCATGCAATTGTCGAAAAGGATGGCCCTTTTGACGCTCTAGACTATATACGAGAGAATGCAGCAAATCCGCAGCGTCCTGTTGCCGTCATTCTTACCGATACGAACATGCACGGCATGAACGGAACGCAATTAGTGCAAGCAGCAAAAGAAATTGATCAAAGGATACGTCCAGTAATAGTCAGTGGTAATGTGGAAGCAAATGTAAATCTTTATGCAGCGCTTGAAGCACGTATTGGTTCTTTTCCAGTCATAAGAAAACCATTTCTTCCTACTAGTGTATTGCGTACGGCAG
>JACQMX010000030.1 GCA_016203375.1 Candidatus Woesearchaeota archaeon
ACACTACTTTCCTCATTCCGCAGCCCAAGCCGTTAATAGGTTTACTGGGCTGCAACCCTCGTGCTTTGGCTCTATACATGAACCCAAAGCATACGGTTGTCGAGCAGCAAGCGTTACGCATCGCTTGCTCGACGGAAGGAAGAATGTATACGTATGCAACCTAAATATTGGTGACGAAACAGACTTTCTACAAAGCCATCTGCATCGCAATATTTATATACCTCTCTACAGACTATTCTCAAAAAGGAGGTTTCCCATGACATTTGGCGTTTATGTCAAGAAAGCTTGGCAGGTCGTTCAATTAGATTCCTCCGCGATGAAAAGCTTGGCAAAAGACCAAAAGGCGTTTCTCATGGGTGTTGCTATTGTCGCGCTAGCGGGTGTTGCTGCTGCAATAGGCAGCTTTAATCCATTTGGTATTCTTATCATGCCAATTATCATGGTTTTGCTTTCCTTTGTCGCCGTAGGCATTCTTCATTTGCTTGCGTTATTGTTCGGCGGTAAAGCGACATATGGAGAGCTCTATAATATCATGGCGCATTCCGCTATCCTCAATTGGGTACTGGTTGTACCATTCCTTGGCATGCCCCTTGCGCTGCTCGCCGGATTATGGCGAATGGTGGTGGCTGTTGTCGCCCTTGAAACTGTTCACCAACTTTCTAGAGGCAAGGCTATCGCTGTGGTGCTTATTCCAGTGCTTGTTGTCATTGTTCTTGGCCTGCTTACCTTTAGTTTTATGTTGGCCATGATGGCTAGTTTTCTTGGTGGCTCGATGATGCGCGGCGCGATGTGGCAGTGATGAAAATATGACAAAAGCAACGCATAAAAAAACGCATGTGCTTGCTGATGATAGCAAGACATGGGCATTTCTGGCATACTTGTTATCTGTTGTCGGTTTTGTTCTTGTCCTTATGACAAAGAAAGAAGATACCTATGCGATGTATCACGCCAAACAGTCCTTCATTCTTTTCTTGGCGTGGGTTGTAACATGGATTATTGGTATGATCCCTCTCATTGGGTGGCTTGTGGCCTGGGTCCTCGTCATACTCTTGCTTATCTTATGGATTATTGGTATGCTTAACGCGCTTAATGGCAAGCAAGTGCCACTGCCAGTCATTGGTGGACTTGCTGATAAAGTACAAATTTGATCGTTAGAAGTCTACAACGCCATCGAGATAAATTCCTTTATGCAGTTCTACTGGGCGCCATGCATCAAAAATAAATTCTGCCCCAAGCCAATCAGCCAATTCCTTTGGGTTGCCAATGGTCGCACTCAAGCCAAGAATCTGAATGTTTTTGAGCAGTTGACGAATAATGGTGATGAGGATTTCCAACGTTGGCCCTCGTCCAGGGTCATTGAGCAGATGAATCTCATCCACAATAAGCACGCGCACACGGCGCAGCCATGCCGCCTTATGACGGATAAGCGAGTCAAGCTTTTCCGATGTCGTAATGATTAAGTCATAATCAATAAGATACGGATCTGCGCTGTCAAGATCACCAATGGAAAGCGCGATGCGGAAGAGATGACCATATTTTTGCTTGAATTCCTTAAATTTTTCCGTGGCCAAGGATTTCAAGGGCACAATGTACACCACCTTGCCTTCGCCATTCAAGATGGTGTTCACCGCGGCAAGTTCTGCGACAAGAGTCTTTCCTGATCCCGTTGGACTGCATATAAGGAGATTTTTGTGCTTCAGAAGACCTTTGCTCAAGGCTTTGATCTGGCATGGGCGTAATTCATCAAAACCTTGCTTTTCAAGTACTTCATAGAACTTCGGATGGAGGTCTGGTTTCAATTGCTGAATACGCATAACAGCTTGCTGAAGCAAAGCTTTATAAATAATTTCGCATTCGCACCTGCATGGATACGCTGGATGGGGTTGCAGAGAAGCTCGCCGAACACTTTGAGATAGAATTGCACCAGAATCCGAATTTTAATAGAAATGGTAACAAGAGAAACGGTGACCAATACAAAGGTTCTAATGGGTTATACACCATCGTGCTAACAAGTGAGGATAAGTACCAATCATTGCGATTTGCCCGCTGGCTTGAGCGGCCTGCTCAAGATGGTAATAGTTCTTCAAATGGAAGCAATGGTTCCTTTGAATCAATCAATTTGAGCACCAGCGACAATAAACACTATGATTTAGCCTACAAAACCTCAGCACCTGCCAAGTGTGCTGAAAAATACATTCCATTCGCAAACGATTCTCGAAACACGCTCGAAGGAAGGTTTGTGTCTACACTCGGTCAGATTCTCCCAACCATCTCACTATTATCTACATCTGCAGAAATTTGTCTTCCATTTTCTTTGACAAAAACAGAGTTAGGAGAAGTACATGATTTGATAATTAAATACTTCTCCAATGTGTATACGGTGCAGGACACGAAACAATTACCACAAACATCTACCGTGCGGACACCAGAACCAGCGCAGCTTTCCCTCCCATTATAATAAACCTAGTTCTTTATGCGTTCCGATAGTAATATACGTTATCGTTCTCGTTTTTACATCCCACGTATAAACGATGCGATGATCGCCAAGAGGCATGGGAAGCCATGCATGGAGCATACCATCATATGGCGTGCCGGTTTGTAAAATGCGTCCTGTTACTTTTCTATTGCTGAAGTCATTACGGTTGATAAAATCCCCTATTTTATCTTCGATATAATCAATAATCTCGACATGGTCTTTGTATGGTGATTTTTCTCTGAGACTTTTGTATCTAAGCGTTTTTAGGATGTGGAGTAATCTGCTCTCCTTTTGCTGCTCGATAATTTTCAACGCTCCTAAATCTTTGACTAATCTATTCGCAATCGTTTGGAGGCGGTCAATAACCGGAACAGCAAGTTCTTTAATCATTTGAAGATAGTACGTTTCATCTCCTCTGAAATCGCCATTGGTAACTCCTCGCATATCCCGTTCGAAAAACAAGGAAAGCGCGTATTCGCCTGTTTCAAACCGTGCGGAGCCGAGCAATCCAAGGTATGCTATGGTATCGCTCAAAAATGCATTCGCTTTTGCCATGTCCAGGTGATATTGCGCATATTCAATAAGGTTTTTTTCCTTTGCTTCTAGTTTTGGATTGGTTATTTGTGTATTGAATATTTTTTCTTCAATGGCATTCCTCACCGTGATAATAAAATAGAACATCCGCCGCGCATCATCAATTTTTCCTCTAAAGAGCACAAGACGGATATCATCAAGTTTTGCATTGAGAATTTCTATTTGCTGTATGAGATCGGCAAAAAATATCATGGCATTGGATACATTCGATGTATTTCTCAAGAGGCACTATTTTTCTTGACTACCTGTGTTTTCTTTGCCCCTTTCCGGCTAAATATGATTTAAACACAAAGATATGTTCCCAGGTAGTTACGAGAACTTCTAGAACCATGATAACGCCGGTTAGCGCAATGATAACATAACCGCTGGTAGCGAAGCTGCGCAGAACATCGATTGGTGACCGAAGAATGACATACACGACGCCAAAGCACATTAGTACGATCCAGGTGATAAAGGTATGCCCAACATGCGTCTTGACGTAATGGAAATCATCCTTAATTGATTTCATCGCTCCTTCGCGTTCAAAAGCCATTACTGGATAAACAAACACAAGACGATAAATGATAAAACACGCGTACAAAAGGCCAAGTAGAATAAACAGGCCTAAAACAAGCATGCCAGCGAGTAACGAATAGGGCAACAGCAACAAGCCAAGCAAGAGGAAGATAACAATAGGGACCATAATCATAAGAAGAGAAGCAAAATAGATGCCAACAACATTCAGCAGATGTTTCTTGCCAAACGCGAATCCACGGGCAATGGTTGTTTTGCCCGTAAGGATAACCTCCTTAATCATGCCATACTTTGTCGTAACAAAAAAGAGCGAGACAAAAAACTCGGCAAGGAGATAGAGGACAACAATTCCCCAAAAGCGAATTGGATTTGCCGCCATGAGCGCGTAAATTGCCGTAGCGAGGTATACACCTTTTGTGAGGGTTACCGGCACGGCAATAATAACACGAAGAATTCCTGTCATGTAGAGAAGACCAAAAGCAAGTACAAAGGATGTTAAGAGCGCCAAACCATTCGGAACAAAAAGAACGGGATTATCCTCCAACTTTCTGAAACTGGTCTTGATAAGCGCGGTGTAATCATGCACTTCTTTTTCGATACTTTTTCCTACTGTTGGCGTGCGCTTCTGCATACCTCTTTTCATGTGCCTGTTTATCATGTGGGGGTATAAATACTTTGCTCCTATTCCGGCTCTGTCCGGAATGTTGCCGGTGCCATCTTTTTTCGCGCCAGCGTGCTCCGCAGGATTATTTGTTCTAACCTGAGCCAAGGTTCCGATCCTCCCTCTTCTCTGAGGAGGATCGGAACCTCGGCGAAGCGGCGTACCTGGTTGGCGTTCGATGGCACCGGCCGAGCAAAGCGAGATTCAGGACAGAGCCCTTTAAACAGTAACC
>JACQMX010000027.1 GCA_016203375.1 Candidatus Woesearchaeota archaeon
ACCTTAATATTGATGAAGTGGAAAACATTGAGAAGACATGGCGAGAGGTCGCTAAAAAGATTGGCACTGATGTGGATCATCTCAAAAACACGATCCAGCCAATGGCAGCACTGTTCTCTATCGGAGAGCACGCACGCTCCTTGCTCTTCGCCCTAAGCGATGGTGCACTTCCATCCAATGTTGGTGGTGGCTATAACCTGCGCGTAATCTTGAGAAGAGCCCTAATGTTCATTGACAAATATGGCTGGGATATTGATCTGCCTACTGTTTGCAAATGGCATGCCGAATATCTCAAGCCGCTTTTCCCCGAGCTGATGGGGCACCTGGATGATGTGCAAGAAATCCTTGACGTTGAGGAAGACAAGTACAAAGCGACAAAACAAAAGACGCATTCCATTGTTGAAGGCTTGATCAAAACAAAGGAGGAAATTACGGAAAAAAAACTCCTCGAGCTTTATGACTCTAATGGCATTGCTCCGGAACTCATTCGTGATGAAGCAAAAAAACTTGGCAAGACGGTCGTTGTGCCAGAAAATTTCTATTCACTTGTCGCGAGCCTGCACGAGAATGTAGAACAGGCTCACGCGACAACACGAACAGAAAAGCTTGAGCTTGAAGGCGTTCCTGAAACGCGAGCAAAATATTTTGAAGATTATAAGGATACCAAGTTTGAAGCCACCATTGTTAAAATTATTGACAATAAGGTCATCCTTGACGAAACCTTATTTTACCCAACATCCGGCGGCCAATTGCATGATACGGGTAAAATTAATGGCGAAATGGTCGTTGACGTCTTCAAACAAGGGAATATCATCGTGCATGTAATGGACACGCCATCAAAACTCAAGCAAGGCCAAAAAGTAAAGTGCGTTATCGATGCGGATAGGCGTATCCAGCTTGCCCAACACCATACGGCAACGCATATCGTGAACGCGGCGGCGCGGCGCGTGCTCGGAAATCATGTCAATCAAGCTGGAGCAAAGAAGACCGTGGAGAAGGCGCACATTGACCTTACGCATTACCAGTCGCTCACCGAAGACGAGCTGAAGAAGATAGAGCAGGAAGCGAATAAGATCACTGAAGAAAGTATCCCCATGCGATTGCGCTTCATGCCGCGCGATGAAGCGGAGAAGAAGTACGGGATGGCCATTTATCAAGGCGGCGTTGTGCCTGGCAAAGAACTGCGCATTGTGGAAATTCCTGAAGTGGATGTTGAATGCTGCGGCGGAACGCACTTGCATAATACGAATGAAGTGGGCAAGATCAAGATCGTGAAGTCGAGTAAGATTCAAGATGGCATTGTCCGCATAGTGTTTACCGCAGGAAAGGCTGCGATGCAAGAAGAGAAGCAAGAGGAAAGTATAGTCAAGCAGGCGGCAAAGCTTTTGAAGTGCAGCGAAAAGCAAGTGCCTGCAAGAACAGAAGAATTATTTCGCAAATGGAAAACTGTTGTCAAAAAGAAAAAACCTGTTGATACAAAAGAACTTACTGCGACAGAAGAGTTCGCTGGTGAAGATGTTTTGGTTGAAGTGTGCAAGATTCTCCAAACGCAGCCGGAATATGTTATTAAAACGCTTGAGCGGTTCTCGAAAGAATTAAAGGAAGCATAAAAATTATTCTAAGTATTTGATAGAATGATGTTAATAAAATTCCGCAGTCTGCCAGCTAAAGAAATCTTTTACCGCAAATACTTTTGCATTAGGTAAACGTAAATCTTGTGTTGCGGCATCAAAGATCTCTTCGGAAATGGAGAAACGCTCTCTATTTCTCTCGCCATTGCCAGTTGGATGAAACTTAAAGATCTTCCAGCTCACAATATGATCATATTGAGCAAGCAGATCGCGCAATCCATGCATGTCCGCATAATTCTCTTTCGTGAGAACGGTTGTTATGGATATCTTTTTTCCTAGGCGTCTCATCCAATCAAGCGTACGCAAGGTGACATGAAAACTTCCTGGTGCGCGCATAGTATCGTTTACTGCTTGTTTATATGAATCTAGCGGAACATTAAGGATATCAATTAACGCAAGCTGCTCTTCCTTCCATGCTGGCAAAAGATAACCATTCGTGTGCACCTTTGTCTCATGGCCTTTTGCCTTGGCATAGGCGAGCAGTTCCGGCAAATCTTTTCTCAACAATGGTTCACCGCCAATAAAAACAACACGGGTTATAGATGGAGAAAGTTGATCAATGACGGCCTTCACCTTTTGCGTTGGCATTTCCACATTGTCGTCCATGCTCACACAAAAGCCACAGTTAAGATTGCACCTGCTTGTGAGCTCAATCGCGGCGATAGTTTTCTTGAGAGCAATGGTTTGTTGCATATGTTATGATAAGAAAAGTGTATTTAAAAAGCTACGGTTTTCCTATACAAAGATTTATATACCACGTTATCCCATATAGTATAACATAGTTCTTGTGTTGATACTGATAAAGAGACAGGAAACTGGAACAATAAATTAAGGTTAGAAGCAAAGGCAATCTGAGGTGAGGGTCATGGATTTTTTTATTCAAAAGGTTGTACAATGCGAAGGTTGCAATAAGGATTTTCTTTACTTTGGAGACTCATTACGAGAAGATATAGAAGAGCACTACTTCTGCTCACCAGATTGCGCGGAGAATAAAAGATAAAAAAATAATAAAAATTCTAGATAAACAATGGTGCCAAGACCAAAGTTACTGTTGCCAGCAGTTTGATCAAGACATGGATGCTAGGACCTGCGGTATCTTTCGCCGGGTCTCCCACAGTATCGCCAACAACCGCCGCCTTGTGCGCTTCACTGCCTTTGCCGCCATACGCTCCGGTTTCAATATATTTCTTGGCATTATCCCAAGCACCGCCTGCGTTATTCAGAACAGTCGCGAGAATAACTCCGGCAATGGTACCAACCATAAGCATGGCAGCAACCGCCTCCGCTCGCAACAGCAAGCCAACAACCACCGGGAAGCCAACAGCGAGCACGCCAGGCAAGATCATGTTTTTTAACGCGCCTTTTGTCGTGATGTCAACGCACTTGGCATAATCAGGCTTTACCTTGCCAGCCATTATGCCTTTGTTCTTGAATTGCCTGCGCACTTCCTCAATGACGTAGGAAGCAGTCTTGCCAACTGCTCGAATAGCAAATGCGCTAAACACGAATACAAGCATCGCGCCTAGCATGCCGCCGATGAAAACTTCAATCTTTGAGAGATCAACAACACTGAACGCTTTGCCTGTTAGGTTGGCGACCTCATCCATGTACGCAGAGAACAGCAAAAACGCTGCTAAGGCCGCACTGCCAATAGCGTATCCTTTTGTTAACGCTTTTGTTGTGTTACCCACCGCGTCTAAGCGATCTGTCTTCTTGCGAATCGCTTCAGGCGCCTTAGACATCTCCACAATGCCGCCGGCATTGTCCGTTATTGGGCCAAAGGTATCCATAGCTAAAATGTACGCTGCCGTCGCGAGCATACCCATTGTAGCAATAGCTGTTCCGTACAATCCACCATGCGCGACACCAGACCAAACACCCATCACGTAAGAGAAGAACAAGGCGAGTGAAATCACGATTACTGGCAAGCCAGTGCACTCAAGGCCAACAGCAAGACCAGAGATGATGTTTGTCGCTGGTCCTGTTCGCGATGCTTCGGCAATCTCCTTTACTGGGCGATATTTGTACTCTGTATAATATTGTGTGATATAAACAAAGGCTATGCTTGTTACAATACCAATCAAGCCAGCGTAGAAGAACCATGCGTTCTTCAGCATGACCATGGTCGCTATGTAAAATCCTACTGCGGCAAGCAACGCAGTAATGTAATAGCCCCTATTCAAAGCCTTCATAGGATCCTCATCTTCTCGCGCTTTCACGCACATGATACCAATCATGGACGCGAGCAAGCCAAAGGCTCTCGCAACGAGTGGAAAGAGCACGCCATTGATGCCAAAGACAGGAAACAAACCGACACCTAAGATCATGGCGCCGATGTTCTCTGCAGCAGTTGACTCGAACAAGTCAGCGCCACGGCCTGCACAATCTCCGACATTATCGCCTACCAAGTCTGCGATAACTGCTGGATTTCTTGGATCATCTTCTGGAATGCCTGCTTCAACCTTGCCAACAAGGTCTGCGCCAACATCCGCTGCCTTGGTGTAAATTCCTCCACCAAGCTGCGCGAATAATGCCACGAAACTTGCGCCAAAACCAAAGCCAACAAGCATGAATGGTGTTGTTTTTGGATCTGCGCCGAAGAGGTAGAATAATCCTGCAACACCGATGAGCGATAAGGCTACAACCATAACGCCAGATACCGCGCCTCCGCGCATAGCAATCTTCAAGGCTTCTGCGGTTGATTTTCTCGCCGCGGATGCGGTTCTAATGTTTGCGCGCACGGAAATATACATGCCAATAAGTCCAGCGAGAGCCGAGCATAATGCGCCTATAACAAAACCGATAGATGTTTTTGCAGCATACTCCCACTTGCCGAGAAAGCCATAAATGCCAAAGATAATAAGCGCGACAACGATGGCAAGGACGCCAATGGTCTTGTATTGTCGCTTGAGGAAGGCATTCGCTCCTTCCTTGATCGCGTTAGAGATTTCCTGCATCTTTGGCGTACCCTGGTCCTGCTTCAGGACATACCACGCCAGGTATGCAGCAAAAAGAATGGCTAAAACACTAATTCCGAAAACGTAGGCTAGCATAGTTTACAACCCCCTAATTAATGATTGATAATCGAATGTTAACCACGCAGAAAAATGGGGCGTATATAAATATTTCGATAAAAACAGATAATGTCTGAGAAGTTGATTTTAAGGGAAATAATATGATTTTGTCAGCTTAAGCACTTTTTTATATTTTTCTTTCATCCCATTATGATCGACACCATCACGAGGTGGAACAAACAGAGCTCGTCCTTGGTGTCTAGTTGGATTATATGGTACTCCAAAATACACTTCTTCAGGAGAATTAAACCAAAACATGCCTGTATGTGTATTATCATCTGGCGCAAACACGCGACGCTTTGTAGTTTGTGCTATGTCTCGCGCAATATTATCCTCGCCTTTTCCAGTTTCGCAAGAATCAAGAATAACAACAGCGTTAGGCGTTAAAATTTTGTCTAATGAAGGCGCAAATACTGGAATGGTATCTCTTGTTATTTGGTATTCAATGAGCCCTGAAAAACCGGATAACAAAATAGCATGCTGCTCTCCGTGCGCGTTTACTAAAACAACGGATGCTTGTGCTCCCCAATCATAAAGATTGTTTATAATATATTTCATGTGCTCTGGGGTTGCTGGCTGTGTAATAATTGGTGTGTAAGCGCCAAGCTCATCAAAAATGTAAAAATCATTTACAGCTGGAGACGTCATTCCTTTATTGATCCCTGGATTTCTTGTTATAAAATAAAGAGCAATATTTTTTCCTTTTGGCTGCCTCATGGTTTCCAATGTTTTTTCTAAAGCTGCAGGAGAAAACCAATCAAAATTAACAATGCCAAGCTCCGAATATAGCAAGTTAGGATCGCTTACCTTGCTTAAGGCTGTTCGTGTTTGTCTCTTTACAAGTGTCGATAAGTCCTTATCTTGAACGTGCCGGAATCCTTTTGATTGGAGAAGCTCCAGATGTGCTGGATATTGAATAAACTCCTCTAAATTATCAAGAGATGGCAGAATAGCGGCGAAAGCTTTTATCGGATCAAATGTTCCAGTTAATTGCTCAACTGCTGACAGATAGGCAGCAGGATGCTCGCCGAGAAGCAATGAGAAGATTTTGGAAGGGTATTTTCGAAAAGATTTATCAGCACTGTCAGCGAAAAACGCCGCGAGATATGTCGCGCGATCTTGTATTTCTGCTAGTGAAAGCTCGTGCAATCTTCTTTTGAGAACTGCATGATTGGAATTGACA
>JACQMX010000019.1 GCA_016203375.1 Candidatus Woesearchaeota archaeon
CCTTTTGCTCTATGCTTACCGTTGTCCTTGTCGAGCCGGAAAGCGAAGGCAACCTTGGCGCAGTCGCACGGCTCATGAAAAATTTTGATTTTCGTGATTTGCTTCTCATTAATCCACAATGCGATTATCTCTCACAAGAAGCATTGGACAGAGCTACACACGCAAAGGACATCCTTCGTCATGTGCGTGTAGAGAAGGATATCTCTTGCTTAGGCGAGTTTGATTATCTTATTGCCACAACATCGAAAGTAGGTACGGATTATAATATCCCTCGCATTCCAATAAAGCCGGAGGAGCTCTCGATAAATCTTGATTTGCGCAAGAAGGTCGCTCTCCTCATCGGTCGTGAGAGCACTGGCTTGCGCAACGAGGAAATCATGAAAGCTGATCTTGTTGTTACCATTCCAGTATCAAAGAAATTTCCAGCCATGAACATGAGCCATGCGTGCGGGATTATTCTTTATGAGATATTCAAGGCATTTGGCAAGGAAAAAGTCGGAGAGCACATTCCTGCCGCGTCAAAGCGCGAAAAAGACCAAATCATGATTCTGCTCGATGAGGCTATGAAAAAGCTCACTATTCCTGAACTAAAGCAGGAGACACAGCGCCGCGTGTGGAAGCGCATGCTCGGACGAAGTTTTCTGGCAAGACGTGAAGCCTTTGCGCTGATGGGATTATTGAAGAAGGTTATTGGAAAGCGCTAGGCAATAATCGAGAAAAACGCTTTCTGTAAAAGAAATACGGTCACGATGATAATAATCGCGAGTGACGTGATCTTAAACGCCATTAAAATGATAAGAATACCGCACACTATGTCTAAAATATTCATAATGCTTCTTGTTATGCCAAAGAACAATCCTTTCATAACAATAAACGCGGCCACGTAAAGCACAATTTTTGTTGGTAAGGCAGGCGAGAGCAAAACGATAATAACCGCCGCTAGATCCATGATGCCTAACAGCTTAACCAACATAACTTATCACCATAATAACGGCGATGAGGAGTGTGGTGTACTTGAACATGCCAAAGAAGGCTGATTTTTTACTCTGTGCATTATACCCATTAACAATGCGGATGACGACCTCCACCAGCAAATAACACACAATACCGAGCGCGATAATCTCAAACCACGCTGGAAGCTGGATGTCGAGCAGGAATTTCATGAAGAAAAGGAAAACAAGAAAGCCAAAGGCCTTCAGCTTGAAATCCTTGATCGTGCCTTCCTCGAAAATGTTGCCACCGCTGCCACCAACGGTGAAGGCGTCTTTCTCAAGGCTGAATAAATCTAAGAAGTACTCATGCTGTTCCTTGAAGTACATGCTTTCCTGGAAGTGCGTCTTGCGCGCTGGATGTTGTTCTGGCATATTCCCAAACCCTTATGTGAATGGGGTGAAAATAGAATAACAGTTTAAATAGGTTTTGGTTGACAATAATTACTTCCAGAACTTCTTCGCATTCTCTTCCAGCGCCTTTATCGCCGGCAACTCCTCGCCGCCAAATAAGGCTAAACTGGCTCCGCCGCCAGTGGAGACGTGCGTCATCTTTTTCTCGAGATTGAGCTTGTTGATAACCACTGCCGTATCTCCTCCACCGATGACAATGGTGGTATCTTCCATATCGCCAAGTGCTAATGCTATCTCATTCGTGCCGTTGGAAAAAGTTGGAATTTCGATTACTCCCAAGGGCCCATTCCAAATAACCGTTTTAGCCGCGGAGAGCACTTCAAGATATTCTTCAACTGTCTGGTTGCCTATGTCTGCGCCCATATAGCCATTTGGAATGCTATCGGCAGCAACGACCATGATTTTGGCGTCTGGCGCGAGCTTGTCCGCAACAACAATATCACTTGGCAAAAGAATTTTATCATCCGCTTCGTCAAGAAAGTCTTTTACTGTGTTGAGTAAGTTCTCATCAACAAGCGAATTGCCAATCTTCATGCCTTTTGCCTTAAAGAAGGTGAATACCATCTCCCCACCAAGGAGAATCTTGTCTGTTTTTGGCAGTAAATTCTTGATAACGGGAATTTTTGTTTCCAGCTTCGCACCGCCTATAATAGCAACAAACGGGCGCTTTGGATTCTTGAGTACTTTTGTTATTGTTTCTATCTCTTTTTGCACCAAAAAGCCGGCAACCGAAGGAAGAAACTTTGGGATGGACGTCATGCTCGCGTGATCTCGATGACAGTTGGAAAACGCCTCATTCACATATAACTCGCCGAGCTTTGCAAGCTTTTGGCCAAAGGCATCTCGCACGTTTGGATCTTTGTCTTTTTCTTCAGAATGAAAACGGACATTCTCGAGCATAATGACATCGCCTGCTTTCATGGCCATGACCGCTTGCTCAATATGCTCACCGACGCAGTCGTCGAGTTTCTTCACTGGCGTGTTGAGATACTTCGATAGCAATTGCGCGATCTTGTCATGCTTGTACTTTTCCTCAATCCCTTTTGGCCTGCCAAAATGGTTGAGAATGATCACCTTTGCCTGATATTCAAGAAGAAACTTGAGCGTCGGTAGTGTATCCCGAATGCGCTTGTCATCCGTTATGTTGCCTTGCTCATCTATAGGCATGTCAAAACCACTGCGGACAAGAATTCGTTTTCCAGTTACCTGCACGTCATAGAGCGTCTTATATGCCATGGTGCTTAATCAATCTCTTGGAGAATGTCGTTTGTGGTGCGCATGACATAATCCAGCACATCATGATCCGTTGCCTTGGGGTTCATCTTCTTGTACTCCAAGGCGCGGTTTGCGGCGGAAAGCATGGCCTGTTTGATGCGATGATCAGCAGGTTCCTCTTTTTGGCGTCCGAACATGATAAGAAAAACACCGGTGGAAGTATATAAAGTTTGTTATCTATTTGTTGGGTGCCTACATTTTTCTGCTTTTGTAGTCACCCAAATCTTTCTAAGCTTTTCTCCATGGTTTCTGCAACAACATCGCATCTTTCTCAATCACAGGACTCTCAGCGATTACGACGCCTTTAATC
>JACQMX010000020.1 GCA_016203375.1 Candidatus Woesearchaeota archaeon
GATATCAAAACGGCAAAATCCTTCAATTGCAATGTGCGCGTTAAATCTGGCCAACTGCAAACGGCGCTTGGCAATGTTCCCTTGATCACGCACTACTTTAAGGCGTCTGCCGATTACGTTTATAAATTGGAAAAGGCAATTTCTGTTAACGTGAAACATCCGCCGGACAAGCCAGGCATTGAGCCACCAGGAGTATCGTGTACTGCAATTGCCAATATTCCAAGCCAGTATGAATATCTGCGATCCAACTATATTCCAACAAACTCGGAAGAGGAGCTGGTGAATACAATCATCCAAAATTATGGGGTATACATTGATGAGGCAGCCGCTGCAAACCCAAATGTTCCTCCCTCGCTTATTGTCGCGTTTATTGTGCATGAGTCTGGGGGTAATCCACTTGAAGTGTCTACTGCTGGTGCTGTCGGCTTAATGCAACTCATGCCGCACACATCAAAAAGCGAAGGCAATACCCGCGTTATTGATCCTCAAGACCAACTTGACGATGCCGGCTTCGATAGGCGTCCAGGTGTTGAGTGGAATGATTATGGCAACACGCTTCGAGCCTATGTACAAGGAAAAACTCCCGCGCAGCTTATCGCTGAAGATCCGCGTTTTGATCCGCGCTTGAACATCCTTTGGGCAACGAGCTATATCAGTAAACTAGTTTCTCGATTTAGCAACGACTTTCACAAAACGACGGCAGGCTATAATGCGGGTCCTCATCGCGTCGATGAATGGATAGCTAATGGTCAGTGGGACAACTTCCAGCGTTCTGGCTACCAGTGCGCAAATCCAAGCTGCACCTATCAACCAGTTCAGCGACCAATTCTATCCATCCCAAAGACACAAAGTTATGTCAATCGAGTTGTAGCAACATTCAAGATGGTAGATCGCATCATGAATCCTGGCAGACAAGCAACGGCAACACCCGGCACATACGCATGGTCTGTTGATCCTTCTGTCGGAAATCGGATTAGTGATTGCTTTAGCAAGGTTGATGTGGTGGATGGCAGGAGACATTACGGCACGGACATCCCTGTTCCTGAAGGTGTATCTGTTGTGGCGATAGCGGATGGCGTTGTACAAGATGTTTGTGGCCGTTCAACGGTGCGCTGTGACGAACCCGGATTACCGGTGTGCACTGCTGAAAATTCTTGCAATGGACAGGGAAATTTTGTCGAAGTGCGCACGGATCAAGGATGGTACTATAAGTATATGCATCTCACCGAGGAGCATGTAGCGCGTGATACACGCGTAACCAAAGGCCAAGTGATTGGAAAATCCGGCAACACTGGGCATTCCACTGGTCCGCACATTCATGTTGAAACCTATACAAGTGCCTCCAGCAGAAGTGAAACGGCATTCAACACCCTATGCCTGTACGATCAAAATTTCATTGCCGGACTAACGTTTGACTCGACTGGGAATTGCAATCTGTATAAAGATGGCGGCGCAACCTTCAATCTAAACAGTAATACCTTCAGACAACAATGCCTCGATATGCAACAGCTATTATCCGGTGGTATGTCATGAAAGCAAAATATTTTTGTGTCCTTTTCTTGATGGCTTTAGTTCTTCTTGGTGCATGTCAACTGAAACGAGGCCAAGGAGGCATACAGCAAGTGCCGTTGCACATAGGTCAGGAAGGACTCGCGCTTAATTTTTTACCGAACTTACCGCCACCAAAATTCTATGCTCCTGAAGAAGGCGAGGAAACAGAATTCGAAATTGGCGTCGATATCATGAATCGGGGCGCGTACGACATCGTCGGTGGTTACCTTACGCTTGGCCTTGAAAGTGATTATGTGCGATTCAAACAATGGAATCTTGAAGATAAGCCGCAATTTACGCAAATTGGCGTTGCCGGCGAGCGCGTTGCCTTCAATCTATTGGGGAGATCACAACTTGATCCGCAAGGAGAGCGCGCCGTGATCAGCGCGAATGTCCAACCGTTGTCATTAGACCCTCTTACCGAGCAACATAGAACAACCATTATTGTTACTGCGTGCTATCCATACGCGACAGAAGCAAGCGCGCAGATTTGCATTGATACTGATGTATATGGCATGAAGCCCATAGAGAAAGTGTGCAAGCCATCAACGGTAACACTTTCAGGAGGGCAAGGGGCTCCTGTCGCGGTAACAAAGGTGGAAGAAAGAATATTATCTTCAGGCGGCGAATATATTCGTCCTCAATTCATAATTTTTGTCAAGAACATTGGGCGCGGCACGGTTGTGCGTCAAGATAAAGTAGAAGCGGCGTGCTCCGCACAGGCATTAAGCGAGACAGAGCGAAAACAATTCTTTAACAGCGTTACGCTTGATGACATTCGGTTTTCAGAATTCAGCTTTACTGGAGGTCATTTTGACTGCATTCCTGGAGAGGTTAAATTAAAAGATGGGGAGGGATTTATCAAATGCACACTCCATGATGAACTCTTGAGCATCGAGCGTGAAACCTACGCTACCCCTCTTTTTATCCGTCTTCGCTATGGCTATTTCCAAACCATTGCTACTGATGTATTACTTGAACGCGTATTACCTTATTAATGCATGCGTATAAACAGCACAAAGTTTATATAGCTAAATATAGCTAAAAACGACGATAACCTCATGACAATGCGACAAAAGAAGGGTATCTCTATTCCTGTGGTTTTTGTACTTCTCATTTTTTTGTCAAGTTGCACTGGTCTTTATCGGGGAAGACAGCAAGCTACGCCATACACCTTTCACACTGGAACGCAAGGGATGGTGCTTGAGTTCTTTCCCGGTTCCCCACCAGATCGCCTTTATGAGGGTGATTCGTTGACGCTTCTCGTTAAATACGCAAACAAAGGCGCCTACACCGTGGAAGGCGGCATGCTGTATGTCAGTGGTTATGATCGTGCGTACGTGCCTCTAGTGCCAGATCAAATGCCATTCAATGCTGAGGGAAAAAGTATCTATAATCCAGAAGGCCTTATCTCTTATACCGCAGAGTTTTCAGCGGGCACAGTAATCGCTCCACCATACGTTGACGTTTTCCCGCAAACATTTAAGGTGACCGCATGCTATAAGTATCGTACTGAAGCCGCGGTTGATGTATGTATTGATCCTGATCCATTGCGTATCCAGCCGCAAGATAAGGTATGCGTTATTCACGATGCAAGTCTAAGCTCGCAAGGGGCCCCAGTCGCGGTAACTCGCGTTGAGGAAGACGCAGCAAAGGGAAGGGTGCAGTTTAAGATCGCTATCAATAACGTTGGCGGTGGAACCGTTATTGCGAGCAGTGCTGGTTCTGTGCCGTTAGATAGGTGTCAAGCAGATCTCCGCCAGGACGAAGTTGATAAGGTAGAGATCAGCGCGGAACTTTCTGGCAGATTCCTCGAATGTAATCCAAAGCAAGTACGCTTGATCAATGGGCAAGGTATTGCGTTTTGTTCTCTGTTCTTGACAGATTATCAAACGCAAGATGCGTATCAAACAACGCTGAATGTTTATCTGGATTACGGCTATAGAAATTCCATAGCGAAGCGTGTGGACGTTCTCAAATTGCCAGGCACGCCTAGGTTCTATTAACTGCTTCGTTGTGCGTATTATGGAGATATGCAGGTGGGGTTTCATACGATAGCCCACCGCTCTTCTTTTCTTTTATAGCGCTCCGCGCTTTCTTCTGTTACCTTAGTCCCACCCACCCTTTATGGTGCAGACACTCATTTGACACGATGTTGATCTTGCGCCCCCAACCTTGAGGGGCACAAGATCAACATCGTTGTGCATGAAGAAGAGCATTTAAGCGCCGAGTGAGATTCGGAACAGCGTTTCCAACGGCTCTGTCCTGAATCTCGCTTTGCTCGGCCGGTGCCATCGAACGCCAACCAGGCACGCCGCTTCGCCGAGGTTCCGTTCCTCCCCCTTCTATGGGGAGGAACGGAACCTCGGCTCAGGTTAAAGCACAAATCCTGCGGAGCGCGCAGGCGCGAAAAAGATGGCACTGGCCACATTCCGGACAGAGCCGTCTCCAACAAAAGCTTTAAATACGTCATCTGCGATAGACTTCTAAAAGAGGTTTCCCATGGCTGAATCGATGTTCAGAGGCATTATCAGCTTCTTTGCAGAACTTGGCGTCTATGATATCGTGTTGCCATTCCTTCTCGTCTTTACTATCGTTTTCGCCATTCTTGAAAAAACAAAGATTTTAGGTACAGATAATATTGGAGGAAAAGAGTACACAAAGAAAAACCTCAATTCAATGGTTGCCTTTGTAACGGCATTCTTAGTCATCGCGTCAACAAGACTAGTAGCCATCATCAATGAAACCCTCGCTCATGTCGCCTTGCTCCTTATCCTCTCTATTTGCTTCCTCATGCTCATTGGCTCGTTTTACAAAGAAGGAGAGCCTGTCGCGCTTTTTGGCAAGTGGCGTGCCATGTTTATGATTATTATGTTTGTCGGCATTATTCTTATTGCGCTTAATGCGGTTACCTTAGAAAGCGGGGAAAGTGTCCTCGAGTTCACATACAATTATTTGAGCAGCAACTGGTCGAGTAACTTCACGGCTTCAGTCATCTTCTTGGTTATCATCATCATTTTTATTTTGTACATAACCTACACTCCAGAAAAAGGTGGTGGTGGAAGCGCCAGTCATGGCGAGCATGGTCATTAACTCATTAACCTCTATTTTAGCATCTATCTCTGGGTCAATCAATAGGTCAATCAAAACCGTTTTATTCTCGTTTTATCCCCCTTTTTAAAAACGAAAGTTTTATATACCAAACTTTCCTCGTATTCCTCATAACCGGTTACGGACGCATGGCGTCCAAAAGAGGAGGATCTATAATGGTTAACTATGGCTATTTTCAGAATGCCGTGGCCCAGCTTGACGCGCTTGGCATAACGGATGTCCTCCTACCATTCTTCCTCATCTTTACAATTGTTTTTGCGATTCTCCAACGCACAAAACTGCTTGGGGAAAATAGAAAAAACTTCAACGTCATGATCGCGCTTATTTTAGCATTCGCTGTTGTTATCCCACACGTTACTGGTGGTTATCCTCCAGGAATGGACGTCGTTGATATCATCAATCGCGCCTTGCCCAATGTGTCCTTGGTTCTCGTTGCTATCTTGATGGTTCTCATCCTCATTGGTTTATTCGGCTGGTCTGTTGGTGGAGAAGGAACGAGCATTCAGGGATGGATAGCCTTTCTCGCATTTTTGGCAGTGGTGTACATTTTTGGTGCAGCGGCTGATTTATGGCATATTCCAAATAGGCTTAACTTCTTGCTCAACCCAGACACGCAAGCGCTCATCGTTGTCTTGCTTATCTTCGGCATTGTAGTATGGTTCATTACCAAAGAGGAGAAGGAATCTGCCGGAGAAGGCGCCTTGAAGAGCCTGGGCAAGACGCTCGGAGAGCTCTTTAAGAAGCACTAACAATGGCAACAATCCTCGACGTAGGTGTTCTTGCAAACTTTAGCATTGTTTTCGCTATGGTCCTTATCATAGCCATTGTTTATGGAATACTTCAATTTACCAAGGCATTCCATGGGACAAAAGGCCTGCATATCCTCATCGCTTTTATCGTTGGCTTGCTCTTTATCTTAACTCCTGACGTGACAAGGGCGGTATCCATCATGATCCCTTGGTTTACGCTTCTCTTCATCTTCATTGTTTTCCTTTTAATGGCGTACAAGATTTTTGGAGCTACAGATGCAGATATCGTTGGAGTATTACGGACTGATCGCACGATCGCATGGGTCATCGTTATCATTGCTATCGTCATTGCCATTGGCTCGTTTAGCAGCGTTTATGGCCAGCGTTTCCTTGCTGAAACAGTTCCTGGTGCTCCTGTTGAACCTTCCGGAGCCCCGACAGGCGCTGTTGCAGGTGTGACCCCCTCTGCTGCTACACCAAGTTTCTCGGGTAACCTTGCTGCGACATTTTTCCATCCAAAGATCTTAGGCATGCTTTTCTTATTCTTGGTTGCTGTTTTTACCATTGCTGTTCTCGCCATGGAAGCCCGTAGTGTAGGTGGAGGCGGCCTTGGCGGGCATTAAGAAGAGTGTGAAAATTCTTTAAAATTTCTTTTCTAAAGGTTTTTTTCTAAAGAAGTGAGGAAAAACTACATTGGCTTCTTGTTCATTGGTGATGGCGTCTTCTTTATCTGCTGCGTAATCCTGCTTAGCTCATTCACATTCTCAATGAAGCCTGGCAAGATTTTTTGGAAGACTTTCTCCAATGCCTTAATTTCAGTCCCAATATCCTGCAAGCCATGATCGTATTCAGAAATCTTGCCAAGCACGCCTTCATGCAAACGATCAAAGCTGCTCTTCATGTCCTGTATCGCCTGCTCTATTCTTGCTACACGAGATTCTGTGGTGTCTTTCCAATCGAGGATCTTGTTCACATTGTTGATAAGATCCGTCCACTTTTCGTCAATAATCGCTTCAGCTATTTCCTGAATGCGCTCATCCGTCATTTTTCCTTCATTCATGCCGCCCATGGCTCCAGTTGAGCCCATCCCTTGCGTTGTGTGAAATGCCGGCGGCGCGCCAGCTCCCATGGAAAATGGTGTGGAGACGATGCCCTCCTTGATGTCCGCTTGGTTAATTGCGTTATTAATTTGATCAACGCTGTATCCTGCACGCTGCAGGTTTTGAATGATCTGATTATTTGATAATCCTTGGCTTCGCATGGCAATAACTTGTTCAACAGGGATATCATTCGGCATTGGTTTCGTCTCCATAGGTGGCTGAAATGGTTTCTGTGTTGCGGGTTTCTTTCCAAAGATGTCTTCCAGAAATGCCATGCGTCCTCATTTTATAGTACCTGTTTCCATGGTTTTTAAATATTACGTTTTATCCTTCTCGGAGAAGCGGTCGTTGCCCCAGCTTTTCCTCAATTCTATCGTCAACAATCTTCTCCACCATCGCCTTGGTGACAAAATTAACGGGTTCCCAAAGGTTGATATAATTTTCCAGCACCTTTACCTCGTCTGTCTTTGCGCATTCCTTTAATTCTTTTACAATAAGTTTTGTCTTATCACGAAGATCATAAAATTCTCGTCGAAAATCAACAAGTTCTGAATGGGTTGCCTTCAGTTCGCTCGTTAGTTGCTTATTCACGTTCAAAATCGTTTGATCGGTATCTTGCGTCTTTTTCCGTAAAGAGGTATAGCGTTCTTCAAGAATGCGAAGGCGCCTGCTCAGGTTATTGAGCTGCATCGAAAGGTCGCTGACGCTTACGCCAGCTGCTTCATCATGCTTTCCTCCGAAAAGACCTGCGTGCTTTTTTTCTTCTGGTTGTGTGGGAGGAGCGCCGAAAGGGAGACCTTCATTTGCCATAAAGTTAAACCCGCAATATTTATATACCCTCTTCTCCTTTGTTGCCCATAAATTCCGTCGGAAGGGGTTTAATGCGGCAACAAGGCTTTTTTATATCTCACGTCTCTTCGAATAATAAAGTTATGTGAGTATACGTGAGTAATAAAAAACACAGATAGGCAGATAGACAAAAAGAGGGTGTTTGATGCCAGAGGATGTTTGGAAATACGAAGTCATCCGTGAGGGTGAGGATGTCATCCTCCGCATCGATTGCGAACGTCTTGCCCGTGTTCCTTCTCTTGAAGATGATCCCCTCTATATGGCGAAGACGATTGATATTCTTCTAGAAGTCGGTCAGGTAACAAAAATTGTTTTTTTTCAAAAGCGTGATTTTGAATACGATATAGATCAAACGCAGCTTATCCTTGAAATCGCCAATCTCTATGGCATGCTCTTGCGCCAAAAAGATTCCTTTGGTTTCGAAGCCATGACATTTGGTGGAAGGTGCAGAAAAGGCGCGGAGCAGCGGTACCTTACCATTCAAACAGTTATATTTCGGCATTTGAAAGAAGACACCATTGGTACATATGTCGAGCTGAAACGTCTTCTCCGCGATGAGCACATCAAGCAACAAAAACTGCTTGATCCGGTAGACATTGAGTGTTCGCAAAAATACCAAAGCGTACTCAGCTATTTGCTCAAGCTCCTTGATAAGACCAAACTTATCGCGCTCGCCCGTCCGTATCTTGAAGGCCATCGTGTCGGCACACGGGATATCTATCGCGAAATCCTGCAGCCACTTATCAAGCCTGATTTTATGTTCACGCGCTTGATGGCCGCGTATCCTCTTGGTGGTGAAGAGATTGATAATTACACTATTGGTGGGGATACAGAAGTAACCCTCTTCAAATTTCCAGACAGTACAAAATACCTTTACCATATCTTGCCTCCCGAATTCAAACTTTCTGAGGAAAAATATGATATTCTTGATATGGCTCGAAAGATCATGGCGGAGCATAAGCCAACGCGAGCGGAGTTTGTTAATCCTCAACGCATGCGTGATGTATTCTATCACGTTGGTCATGACCTTATCGAAGAATTGCTTGCCTATCGAGGCATGCACTTAACGGATGCAGAAATTGATCAATTGACAAAAATCCTTGTGCGATACACGGTGGGCTTTGGGCTGATTGAAGTATTGCTGCAGGACGATAAAATTCAAGACATCTCTATCAACAGTCCAATGGGAAGAGTGCCAATGTTCATCGTGCATGGAGACTATGCTGATTGTGACAGCAATATCGTTCCCACAACACCAGAAGCGGAATCATGGGCCTCGAAGCTGCGTATGATCTCCGGCAGACCATTAGATGAAGCCAACCCAATCCTTGATACCGAGCTTCGTCTTGGCTATGCGACAGCGCGCGTTTCCGTAATCACGCAGCCGTTAGATCCTACCGGGCTTGCGTATTCTTTCAGGCGTCATAGAAACAAGCCATGGACCTTGCCCTTGTTTATCAAGCAACGAATGATAACCCCCATGGCCGCGGGTTTGCTCAGCTTCTTAGTTGATGGTACGCGAACGATGCTTATCGCTGGAACAAGAAGCTCTGGAAAATCATCTTTCCTCACATCGCTGATGGTGGAGATCATGCGGCGTTATCGAGTTATCACGATTGAGGACACGCTTGAGCTGCCAACGGATTCTCTTCGCGAACTTGGTTATAACATCCAAAGCATGAAGGTAGCAAGTGCCTTGGTGAAAGGCTCAAGCGAAGTGAGCGCCAGCGATGGCATTCGAAGCACGCTGCGTCTCGGGGATTCTTCCCTTATTATCGGCGAAGTTCGTTCCGCCGAGGCAATCGCGCTTTACGAAGCCATGCGTGTTGGCGCGGCAGCGAATGTGGTGGCAGGTACCATCCACGGCGATTCACCGTATGGTGTTTTTGATCGTGTCGTGAACGACATTGGCGTTCCACGAACTTCATTCAAGGCAACGGACATCATCATTGTCGCTAATCCTATTAGAAGCTCTGATGGCATCCATCGAAACAGGCGAGTCACGCAAATAACGGAAGTGCGAAAACATTGGGAAGAAGACCCCTTGCTTGAGGGTGGCTTTGTCGACCTCATGAAGTATGAGCCCAAGAAGGACGAGCTTGAGTTAACGCATGACCTCATTAATGGCGATAGTGATGTGCTGAAGGCTATCGCCGGCAATGTCGCTGATTTTGCTGGCAATTGGGAGGCGCTTTGGAACAACATCGATCTCCGCGCGAAGATCAAGAAAGCGCAAGTAGATTATGTGATGAAGCTTGGCGATCTTGAACTGCTTGAAGCGCCATTTACTATAAGCTGCAATGATCAGTTCCACATCCTGACAGATAAGATAAAAGAGGAAGTTGGCGCTATAGATACAAAGCGCATTTATGACGAATGGGAGATGTGGCTGAAGAAGGAACTCAAAAAACACAAGATGAAAGAATAGATTGTTGCGTATTTACCATATAGCATGTATTTTATACCATCTTCATAAATAAAAAAGAGGTGACCATAGGCAAGCACGTCTATGGTAAGGTATGGCGTCCGAGAAGAATAAACAACCACAAAGTCCGCAAGAACAGCGACGGGATGAGATAGATGAACTTATGCGGAAGTATAATGAGCGGCTAAAGCAGACGCTTGTTACGGGTGAGGAAGCTCCAGCAACGACAGAAACGCAGCCTATTCGAACCATTGAATATTCAGAATTTAAGAAGCAATACATGCCGCGCCACATGACCTGGTATGAAGCCGTGTGCCAATTTTCTGAGAAGATTATCAAGATAGCACCTGACCAGAAAAAGCTCCCTGATTACCAAGAAGCAATCAATATTTGCCATCTCAATGTGACCCCCGCAGGAGTCATGTCATTCGCCATTCTTGGGCCAGTGGTCCTTGCCCTTCTTGGCGCTTTGATAAGCTTGCTTTTTGGTTCTGTCTTTTTTGTTTTGTTTTTTGTCATTGTGGGCGTTGCACTGCTCAGTCCATTACAGAATTATCCATTCTTCTTAGCCAACACCTGGCGCATGAAAGCGAGCAATCAGATGGTTCTCTGTATTTTTTATGTGGTTACATATATGCGCCATACATCAAATATTGAACTGGCCATAGAGTTTGCCTCTGATCATCTTTCTCCACCACTCTCTCTTGATATGAAAAAGGTCCTTTGGGACGTTGAAACAGAGAAATACGAATCAGTCAAGGAAAGCCTCGACATGTACCTTGATACATGGAGAAAGTGGAACATGGAATTCATCGAGGCCTTCCATCTTGTTGAAGGATCCTTGTATGAAGGAAGCGAAGATAGGCGTCTTTCCATGCTCGAAAAGGCGCTTTCTACCATTCTTGATGAAACGTACGAAAAAATGCTGCATTACGCCCAAAACCTGAAATCCCCCATTACCATGCTTCACATGCTCGGCGTTATATTGCCCATCCTTGGCTTAGTTATTCTTCCGTTGGTCGTCAGCTTTATGTGCCAAGTCCAATGGTACCATCTCGCTGCATTGTATAACATTATTCTTCCTATTTCCGTGTATTATCTCGGTAAAACCATTCTCGCGAGCAGGCCAACGGGTTATGGGGATACTGATATTGCTGAAACCAATCCGCAGCTGCGAAAGTTTCGTAATTTCATTCTTAAGATCGGCAAAACAGAAATCGCGATAAAGCCGGTTTATATCAGTGTTATCATCGGTGTTTTATTCTTGCTCATTGGCATAAGTCCGTTGTTGCTGAACGGTCTTGTCGGGAAAACAAATTGGGACATCATTCTGGATAATGACAACAATATCAAGCGCGTTTTTGAGCTAGAAAATCGTGATGAGAAATTTTCATTGCTTGGCTACAAGAATTCGAAAGGATGCCCCCCGGGCGAAGAGGGTGCAGGCGAGCGCATTGGGCCATTTGGTTTGGGTGCAGGACTTCTGAGCTTGAGCCTCGTGCTCTCCCTTGGCTTGAGCATTGGCATCTATCACAAGATCCGCTCGCAGAATGTCATCAAGATCCGTGAAGAATCAAAAAAACTCGAAGACGAGTTTGCCTCCGCGTTGTTCCAGTTGGGCAATCGCTTAGGCGACGGATTGCCGGCGGAAATAGCCTTTGGCAAAGTCGCTGAGGTCATGGAAGGCACGATCTCCGGCGAATTTTTCAGGTTGGTGTCATCAAACATCACGCGCATGGGCATGAGCGTCAACGAAGCAATTTTCCATCCCGATCACGGTGCTTTGGTGTATTATCCTTCCGCCATCATTGAAAGCTCAATGAAGGTGCTTACGGAATCAGCGAAGAAAGGACCCAAAATTGCCGCGGAAGCAGTCATCAATGTCTCGCGCTATATCAAGGAAATTCATCGCGTTAACGAACGCCTCAAAGATCTCATGGCTGATGTTATATCCTCAATGAAATCACAGATAAGCTTCCTCACTCCAGTTATCGCTGGCATTGTTATTGGCATCACGTCGATGATCACTACCATTCTTGGCAAACTTGGCGTGCAGATACGGAACATCACCGCGCAGAGTGGCGGTGCCGCGGCCGGCGGAGCGACTGGTCTGGTTGGCTTATTTGGTGATGGCGTACCAACATATTATTTCCAAATCATGGTTGGCCTGTATGTTGTTCAGATTGTGTACATCCTCACCATTCTCACGAATGGCATCGAGAATGGTGCGGATAAGCTGAATGAGCGCTATAGCCTTGGCGTGAATATGATCAAGAGCACGATACTCTATGTTCTCGTATCTTTTGGCGTTATATTGTTATTCAACATTATCGCTGGAAGTATTATTGGGAGGATATCGCTGGGATGATTAAGCTTCTATTTACAATGC
>JACQMX010000021.1 GCA_016203375.1 Candidatus Woesearchaeota archaeon
ATATTTTATTACTTATTGGTGATAAAAAAGGAAAAATTTATATACTAATGAAAAAAATGTATTACATCAGGTGGATTATCATGGATCGAAGGGACTTTTTAAGATCAATCGGGCTTGTCGCAGCAGCCTATGGGCTTGACCACATACTTCGATCACCAAGAAGTTTTGCTGATGAGCCTGCATCTGTCAGCCAGGATCTAGCTCAATTAGTAGAAGCTAATGCTAAACAGCTTTTTTCAGAAGATCCATTTGAAATGCTCAACCAGCAGTTTTGCATTGGGGACGGTCCAGCTGCTAAAACGAAGATTCCAGACAATAATCCTCTTGATCTCGATAAACGTTATCAGTATTCTTCCGATGATCTTTCGCGCTATGGTGGGTGGGTTCGGCAGACAGTTGAAGAATCAAAAAGAAATAAAAATATTGCTTTTCTTATTGATAAAGCAGCATATACACTTTATGTAATAAAGAATGGATTTGTACATGCTTCACATACTATTGAACTTGGTAATAATCCTTTTGATGATAAACAGATCGCAAAGGATAAAACCACTCCAGAAGGTCTCTATAAAATTGTAAAAAAAATCCCACATTCAACCTTCTATAAGATGCTTCTCATCGATTATCCGAATGATCACGATCTTCTCGAATTTGAGAATTTTAGAAAGGAAGTAAGAGAAAATACGATGTTGCAAGAGGAATTACGAGCGAAGATACGGGCGAAGAAATTCAATCCTGATAAAATCTCTATAGGCGGCGATATTGGGATCCATGGCTATGGTTCCGGCAAGGCAGGCAATGGAGAAGGCTGTAATTGGACGGCCGGTTGCATCGCTCTCACGGATACAGACATGGATACAATTTATGACTATGCGAAGGTCGGCACAAGAGTGACTATTGTGAAATATGGAGCCGACATCGCTCTTAAGGATTCATCGCGATTGGCTGGCTCACTCCAGAAGTAACCGCTATCCCATTAGGGTATTGATTAGTATAGAATTTCCAAGTCCCATCTGATTGCTTTACATAAATCCCCATTCTCTTTCCTTCGATGGCTGATTCTTGATCATACGTCCAAGAGCCTTGAGCATTTCTATCGCTTCTTGCACCAGCAAGTTGTTTTTCTGATGAAGCAAGAACCTCACGGGCATACGTATCATAATTTTCAGCTGTTGAGAGGGCTCTCATACTATTTGTCCAAATAGTTTCATCATGTAATGGCGCTCGCGTATCATATCCAATAATCACTTCTGCATTTGGATATAAGCCTTCCATGGTTTGTAAAAATTCCTCAGCCTTTGCTTCCTCATATTCTGGGTTCATAACAGTATGGCATGCACTAAACATTATTGCCTCTATGTTGGTAGATGGAGGGAGCTGATCGAAAACGACTTCTCCATTCTCTCCCCAAATCTTATCATCTCCTGTATAATGATGTCCGGTCAAGACTAATACATCTGTATCCTCAAGCGAAATAAAAGGGATATCCTGAGCAGTATACCCGGCGCACGCTATGGAACTTGTATCAGCAGCTCCTCTGCATGTAGCTGTTTGGCCTGATGTCGCATCAGCGGCAATGTGCGTTACGTGCTGTCTTGGATTCTCGACATCGTTATTAATCCTAGCTACCTCCGCGCATGCGGCTCCACTTGGGCAAACGCCTACAACGCTTTTTCCTTCCTGATACCGGACATATTGGTTGAACAGTTTGCCATCTTTCTCAAATTGATAATTAATCTCCGCAGAGCCTAATGCGATATTCCCCTCGACAGTAAATGGATTGAGTTGATCGTTGGAGAAATGATACGCTACTCTTCCACCATCGCTGAACGTGACTTTGCTCATATCGGTAATTCTTTCAACATCAACAAAATTCAGTGAATAATCATGAAGCGTAACATCAATATTATTGTTGCCCATTGCTTTCATTGCCAGCCAGCCCTTATACGCACCTTCCTCTGTTTTATGTTTCATGATGATGCAGCTTCGCGTGCACGCCTCGATCGGCGGAGCATCTTCAATAAATGTATTTCCGCTTAAAGCATAATGCACATCATATACATCAGTATCTTCAGAAACGGTAATAGTTAAGGACTTTCCATCTCTATTCAGATCGTCAGGCGTTTTTGTCCTAGGAGATGGGAGGGGTTTCTGCTCTACATTGCCATACGTTGTGTACGTGCTTCCTGCTTTCAATATGCGATGGCTTCCGGTAACGCCGGCGATTGTCATTTCTCCATTAAGGAAAAATGCTTTTCTGCTCTCAAAGATTTGTTCTTCAGGAAGTTGCATGATGCTCCTTGATTCGCGAAAGGCATATATTTCACCTTTAAGGTTTATCTCGTTCTGTCCAATGGTCATGTCGAGATTTCCCTCAGGTGAACCATAGACGAAGCCCTTGTATTGCAGAATCCCATTTTGCATATGGATATTTTGAAATGTTTCTATGCCAGTGAAGCTTGCCTTGCCGCCTTGAATGTCCAGGTTGAAACCACCTTCACCACTCGCCATGACGCTTGTTGCGCCGGCTATCGTTACGCTTCCAGTGACTCTTTCTCTCAATCGCTCACCGGCGATATCAAGAACCAATGCGCCTGTAGGGAGTACCTTTGCTTGGCTTCCTTCGGGAAGGTAGAGCGCGACGGCAATGTCAAAGGTTGTTCCTTGGCTTCCGAGTGTTGTCGCTTGCCGTCCATCGAAGCTTGCAAGATCTGCCCCTGTGTCAGTGATATCGTATGTTGCGAACCATTGCTGCTTGATCCCTGGATTGCCATTAAGGATGCCAATATTGCTCTGCGCCCTCCGCTCGAGATCAGCCCGTACTTGCTGGTTCGATCTGATGAGTTCTGGCTCTGTGTTTAAGGCTCTGGTAAAATCTTGGTCGCCAATGGTCGCGATGATATCTGGGTGCGCCGTCATGGCGTCCAGGAGAACCTCCGGACTTGCGTGCTGAACCATTGATGGATCTATTCTTCCTTGTGCTATCGCCGCCGCAAGATCATCTGCGTTCATACTGTTAATTTCCTCAGGATTGGTGATCTGTTCTTGCTGTTGCTGCTCTTCCTGCGCGATAATGGTTGCAGTGAGCAGCAGAAGCATAACAATAATAATGGTAGTACGCATTTTCATGATTTACCTCTCGATGATCATGCGCATGAGCGCAATGTCGCTATTTCCTCTATCATCTTCTACTTTGATAAAAATGTTCTCTTCCCCGCTTGGCAATGATGAGGTATCAAATTCAATCATGCCAGTCTCCGGATGGATGGTAAATAAATTTGTGTACACGGTAAATCGGAGGTTTTCCCCAGTGGCTTTGACTTGGTAACGCAAGACTTGAGGTTGGGTAATCCTGAATATTGGAATGGGTTCTATTCTTACTGGAGACTCGCCTCCAGGGATGCCTTCCCAGCGATAACGAATAGCGAATGCGTAGATGAATGGCTCGTTTGGCGTTTCATTAAAATTGAAAAAGAAGAGCGCCGTGCCGTCACCGAACTGGAGCAGGTTGTATGTAAAATTCTTCTCATAGGCAACACCCGCCAAATAGCCAAGCAGGATGACGTTTGGGTTTTGTTCTTGTTGGTTTATGAAATTATGTATGATGTCATATTTACTTTTGAAGTCGAAATCAATCGTCTTTCGAAATATATCCAGCTTTATGGTTGAATCGCCGATAGTAAACGTTACTGGATACCTTACCGTAATAGATAATGAATTTTCGGCGATAATCATATTTGTGGAGATTTCGCCAAGTTCAAAAGTATAGCCTTGCTCTCGAAAAGAGGCAAAATTATCAATGCAGCGTGGCAATTCTGCTTGAAGGTATTTTACCAATTCCGATTCGATAATGGGAATACTCGGAACTTGAAATACTCCCTCATCAATATAATAAGGAATTCTTACTTCATCTCGCTCTCGAAACGGCGCAGGAGTCTGGTTATATCCCCCTTGTCGCCCAAGAAAATAGATCCCTCGGCGCCCTACTCTATCGATGCACGATTCCACAAATGTCTGGATGGATTGCCCTTCTAGTGTCACTGCTTGTTGTGCTTCTGGTTCTACTTTTTCTGTTATCCAGGAACGTATTGTTAAAGTAAGAAAAACACCAACAAGAAGGAGGATTCCAATGACAAGAAATATAGTGATCTGCCCTTTTTTTCTTTTTAACATTATTGTCTATTTGTACGCTGGTTGGTATATAAAGGTTTTGCCACGAGGTTGTGGTCTCTTTGAACCATAAACCTTAAAAATAGTGGCTTGCCACTTCACTTGTATGCGTTCCTCCATTGTTATGGTGTATCTCATTTTTCTACTTTCCATAGCTATGCTGCTCTCCGCCTGTCTTCAACTGCTTCAACCGCGTGAAGCACAAACAGGCTCTTCTCCAGAAACAACGGCACCAGAACTTGTTTTTGGCAAAGTCAATACGTTTCGTGATGGTTTCATGGAGATGAAAAAGATCGATGAAAAATACAATACAGATTTCCATAAAGAACGCCTGGGAAAACTTGTTGTGGATAGTCGTGATATGCCTGCCATGGAAGAAGATATCTATAAGCTCCTTGAGCACATCACTGGCACCCGTAATATCGATTTTGAAAAGGTATCACATAAGAGAAATAAAACAGAGACCGATTTAGTGCTTCTTTTTATCGCGACACGTCTTAAAATGCTTGAATCTGAACTGTATTTTCAACTTGGTTATAAATATGGCAATGCTGGTCTCGTTGGAGATGGTTTCTTTTGCAGCGAACAGCCATATATCTTTGAATCGCTTGATGCTTTCAATGCTTCGGTGAGGAAAGGTCTTGATGCAAGTTATTATATGGATGTTATGTTAACACAAACAAATGAAATAACACATGCTCTCGTTGGTATTGATGAAGGTAAACCTGAATTTTATAAAATACCTTTCCAGACTATGGGCGCACAACTTCGCAAAAATCATAATCTTGTCACGAAATATTGCGCGAATCAGACTGGAAAAGATACTTATGTGATGGTAGAAAATACAGATATTGACGATAAAAGGGAATGATGATGGCGCTCAAACAACCAGAATCAATGGATGAATGTATTTATTTTACTCGGCGTACATTGATGGGTACAGGAAAGGTAATGGCATGGGTTTTCAAGCAGCCTTGTCCGAAATGTAAAAAAGCAATGATGGGTAAACCAGTTGATGAGAAAGGCCATGTCAAGATCCGCGCGAAAGAGTATGTTTGTCCTGCCTGCAAGTACACCGTAGAAAAAAGTGAGTACGAAGATACACTTACCTGTGACATTATTTATACTTGCCCGAAATGCAAGCACCAAGGGGAAACGAGCGTACCCTTCAAGCGCAAAGCATGGCAAGGCGTTAAGGCGATTGTTTTCGAATGCGGCAAGTGCAAGGAAAAGCTTGGCGTCACGAAAAAGATGAAGGAAGGAAAGAAGAAAAGTACAGAAGAGATTGATGATGAGGATGATTTCTGAGTTTTTTGAAGATTTTTTATTTAGATATTCAATATTCTTTCTTACCTATCTTTGTAACAATATTTATAAACCTACACCAGCACAGCGCACTCATGGCTAAAAAAGCAGTGCCAAAGGCATCAACCAAGAAACCAGCGAAGAAAAGCTCAATTATTATTACAAAACAGATTAAACAGATTAGTAAGAAGAATCCACATGCTGCTTCACTTATTCCCCAATGCAAACCAACTCTTGTCAAACCAGCAAAACTGTCTGGTAAGATTGTCGTCACCGCGGCCTTGCCCTACGCCAATGGCCCAATTCATCTTGGCCATATGGTGGAGTACATTCAAGCGGATATCTATTCACGTTTTCTCAAGCTTGCTGGAAAAGAGGTAATCTATTGCTGTGCCGATGACACGCATGGGACGCCGATTGAGATCAACGCCATGAAGGAAGGCATCGCGCCTGAACAATTGATAGACAGGTATCACCGCGAGCATCAGCAGGACTTTAGTGATTTTCTTGTCGCCTTTGACAATTTTTACTCTACCAATAGTCCAGAAAATAAAAAATATGCTGAATATTTTTTCAAGAAGCTTCAAGAAGCAGGATTACTCTATCAAAAAGATGTTGAGCTCACCTATTGCGAAAAATGCTCTCGCTTTTTGCCTGATCGCTACGTGAAAGGTCGCTGCCCGAAATGCAAGACAGATGATCAGTATGGTGATGTGTGTGAGAAGTGCAATGCGACGTATACAACGACGGATCTTGTTGATCCCTATTGTACCATTTGCGGCACAACGCCGGTGAGAAAATTATCTCGACATTATTTCTTCAAGCTTAGCGCGTGCAGTGACGCATTAAAAAATTGGATTAGCAATCATCCAAAACTGCAAAAGGAGGTTAAGCACTATGTCCTCAATTGGGTCAATGAAGGCTTGAAGGATTGGTGCATTTCTCGGGATGGTCCATACTTCGGCTTTCGCATTCCTGGAGAAGATGATAAGTATTTCTATGTCTGGCTTGACGCCCCTATTGGTTATATAGCTTCCACGACGAATTATACTGCGCGGCATAAGCAGGATATTGATGATTACTGGAAACGTGGCAGCGTTATTCACTTCATTGGCAAAGACATTATCTACTTCCATCTCCTCTTCTGGCCTGCAGAATTGATGGTAACCGGCTTTACCCTGCCTGAAAATATTATCGTCCATGGTCATCTGACGGTCAATGGTGAAAAAATGTCCAAATCCAGGGGAACCTTTATCACCGCGCGTGAATATCTTAAATTACTTCCTCCAGAATACTTGCGTTTCTATTACGCGGCAAATCTTTCCCATACCATGTCTGATATTGATCTTAATTTTGATGACTTCCGCAACAAGGTGAATAACGAGCTTGTCGCGGATCTCGCCAATTTTACCTACCGCACCCTCAGTTTCGTGAACAAGAATTTTGACTCGCGTGTCACCAGTTTCTCCCCGAAATTTGCGGAGAAACTTGGTCAAGGCCTCCCGCGTCTTTTCCAGGCCATTCGTGCGGCCTATGAAGACGTCAATTTTAGAGAAGCTGTAAAGCTTATCCTTGAGGCAAGCTCCTTGGGAAATAAGGTATTTCAGGAGAACGAGCCGTGGAAACTGGTGAAGACAGACAAGGCAAAAGCGCAAGAGGTAGTTTCCTTCTGCGCGAGTTTGATTAAGGATCTTTCCATCGCGGTTGCGCCAATCTTGCCAAATTTCTCTACGCAGGTGCAACAACAGATAACGGTTCGTGATCTGTCTTGGAAAGATGTTGGCGTTCCATTGAAAGATCACACTATCGGTGAGGCGAAAATCGTCTTGCGCAAGCTTGAAGGCGAGATTGATCGTCTAAAGCCAGGGCCTTCTGGCGAGGCTGACCCTTTTGCGAAAGTGGATTTGCGCGTTGGCAAGATTCTCGAGGTTAAGAAGCATCCGGACGCGGAAAAACTTTTTGTTGAAGTGGTGGATCTTGGAAAATTGGGAAAGAGAATTATCGTTTCTGGCCTCGCTCAATATTATCATCCTGATGAGTTGGTTGGCAAGCATGTTGTTATTGTCGCAAATCTCCAACCAGCAAAGCTTCGTGGTGTGGAACGCCAGGGCATGCTGCTTGCTGGTGAAGATGCAGCAGGCAATGTTGGTGTGCTTGAGGCGCCGCAATCCGATTCGGGAAGTCAGGTGTATGTTGAAGGTATTCTGTCAAAACCATTGCCCCAGATCATAATTAAGGAATTTGAGCAAGTACACATCAACATTGAGAGCAATGTTGCCGTGTATAAAGGCAAGTCGTTGAAGACGGAGTTTGAGGAAATTGTTTGTGACCGCATTGAACGAGGGAATGTCCATTAATTTTCCATTCTGGAGTAGTCCTAACGAAACCTATTTATAGGCACTTTCTCTCAACGCACTTTATGGGAAAAAAGAGGGCCATGACGACTAAAGGTTCTTCAAAAGTCATTTCGCGAAAGCGTAGCCTTACCTTACCACCACCAGCTGAACACAAGCGGCAAGCTGAATTTCCACTTCATGTGCAGATGCCGCATCTTGGCTTGAAGCTCTTGTATTGGTACACAATGGTGCTTGGTGTTTTGTATGTTTTTTACTTCTTCGCCGGCTTGTACAATCCAAGCTTGTTTTTACTGAAAAGCTATGCTTCATTGATAATCGATGTCGTGCTGATTGTGCTTCTCTTTTATATCTTCTATGGTTTCAAGAATAGGCGTTACTGGGCGTGGAAACTGAGCATGCTTTGGTATACTTTCGCTGTTATCTATTCCATACTTCTTGTTTATGTGCTTCGCCAAGGCCTCTATACCATTTCTCGGGAATTATTTATGATATCCTCATTTTTCCTCATTGTCATCAATGGTCTCATCGTTTGGTACATTTATCAGAAGCGTGATTACTTTTTGGATAAGATGCATCGAGAAGTCTTCGGCATTAAAGACAAGTTCTTTGTCTACAGCATTGTCTGCTTTTGGGCGATGCTTCTCACTATTGGCATTACCGTTGGAATTAAGTTTTATCAGGACACAACGCAACTCGCTGATTCCTTGATTAATGAGTTAAGCGATATCGCCATGAAAGGAGATTGGCAGGAAGGCAATCTTCGCTGTGCCGCGAAAAGTGGTGCGGGCAAGGACGTTTGCTATGTGGTATTGGCCACTATTTCTCATGGCAAGGCAGATTATTGTGGAAACATAGAATCGCATGTATATCGCTTTAGCTGCCGTCATGCAGTATTGTCAGAAAGGGCTTAATAGAACGAAATATTTAAATAACAGACGGATTTAAAAATAGAAAAGAGGCGTATAATGGGTCAAAAAAGAGGCCAGATAACAATATTTATCATTGTAGGTGTTATTCTCCTATTCTCCGTAGCCCTTATCATCTATATCCGTTCCCGCGCTGTTGAGGAAATCCCCTCCGCACAAGTGCCTGTGGCTATTGCAGAAGTGCCAGCAGAGCTACAGCCTATCAATAATTATGTTCTTGGCTGCTTGCGACAGACATCCACTGACGCGCTTACTGCAATAGGAGCGCATGGTGGGTATTTGGGAGTTACGACTGATGATTCAATAGAATATGGATTACCTACATTTTCCTTTACTTCTGCTGCGGCTGGCATGACGCCCACTGGAGATGATGGTATTTCTGTCTCTCCTGATTGGCAAGTGCCCTATTGGTTTTACATGAAGAGCCAGAATACTTGTCAAGCTGGCTGTGAGTTTGGCAATCTTGCTCCTTCATTAGAGGGGGATGAAAGTTCTTCTATTAAAAATCAAGTACAACAATATGTCAACAAGAATGTTGTTACATGCCTGAACAATTTCCCACAGTTTAGGCGGCAAGGATACACGATTACTCCAACTGCTGACCCAATTTCTGCTGCCGTGTTTGCAGAAAAGGATGTTGCGGTTTACCTTGAATATCCACTGCGTATTGTGAAGGAAGGTGCTGAATCAGATCTGAAGCAGTTCTTGGTGCGATTGGATGTGCCGTTTAAGAGAATTTACGAGCTGGCGAGTGATGTTGCTCAAGTTGAAGCAGAACAACGTTTCCTCGATGTCCATGCGCTTACACTTATTGCTATTTATGGCGGAATGGATAAAGAGCGATTACCTCCTATGGCTGGGACTGACTTAAGTTATGTGCCTATCTTCTGGTTTAAATCTGAAGTTCAGGAAAAGCTTCAGAACATTCTCACTGCACAAACATCTAGTCTGCGGGTAGCAAATACTCGCAACTTTGTCGAATTCCGTGATTTTGGTGATGACTTATTAAAAACGACACTTTATCGAAAAAAAGCAGTGCCATTTGCAAAAACGTATCCTGATCTCGATGTCGAGTTTAATTATCTTGGTTGGCCTATCTATTTATACATAATGCCGGGTGAGCTTATACGAGCGCGCGAATCTTTCTTAGGGAAGGTATTCATAGCCCTCATTCCTTTACAGCGGTACGATCTTCCATATGATGTATCCTATCCTTCGCTTGTCCAGGTTCATGATGATTATGCATTTGCGGGTAAAGGTTATGATTTCTTCTTTGGATTAGAGGCAAATGTCCGTAACAATGTGGTGCTTGATGAAACTTCAGCAGGAGTTGCTAGCCAATTGGCTGGTGGCGCAGATTCTGGACAGCTTTGCGATCCACGACAACGAAATAGCGGCGATTATACGGTCCGCGTGCAAGACCATCAAGGCAGGCCAGTTGATGGTGCAGTCGTGTCTTTCGCTTCTTCTGTTCAGTTCTGCCCAATTGGAAGGAGTGAACTCAATGCACAGGGCACCATTGCAACCTTTGCTGGCAAATTCCCAACTGGCGCCATTGGTGCATTGCTTGTCGAGAAAGCCGGTTATACTACACATGTCAAGAATTATTTTAACCCAAAAACAGAAAATACAGAACTTGATCCTATTGTTCTCAAGCCTGTTATAAATAAATCAGTTCTGGCAAGAAAAGTCAATGTTGATTTCCTCACTGTTGATTATGTTGATACTCCTGCGGGAAGTATACCAGTAAAAGGTTGGGTTCTGCGACCAAGTGATCAGCCATTGCAAGCTAATGAAAAACTCACTGTTATAATGGAGCGGCAGAAAGAAAATCCATTTGAAAGTGCTTTCGTTGCATTTGTTGAAGTGAAAGGATCAGATATGACAAAAAAGATAAGTCTGATCCCTGGAACTTATAAGATGACCGTCATCCTTGTGCGTGAAGGCGAAGATGTTATCATTCCTGAAGATTATCGCTGTGAAGGTGGCGTTTTAGGCTTTGGCGAAGAATGCTTTACCTTGCCTGAAGTTCATCTTGATTCTGGCGGCGGAATGAGCGATGCTGGTGTTCCAACAACAAGCAGAGAAGAAGCTTTTGGCAATGTTGATGAAGCAATGGCTCAAGGCGAGTCTTTGCCGCCCGAACTTGAAACTGACTATGCGACTGCACGAGAATTACCACCTCCTCCTGAAGGGATGCCGGATCTAGGTGCTGCGGCAACTCCAGAAAAAGTGTTCCTTGAAGGTCAGTACGTACTAGAAAACGTAATAATTGGTAATGAGATTTACACGACTAACTCTCCGCTTAAGCTAACAGGCATAAGTTGGAATCTTGTAGCCTTGCCAGAAGGAGAGAGGAAGCACGAGCATACTGAAACTTTGGGCAAGCTGCAAGAAATGGTTGATGCAAATCAAGCTCTTTTCCTGCCGCGGTATGGAGCAAGCGGAGGCGCAGTTGGCTAGTTGTAATCACTAATATTCAATGCTAGCGATAATCACTAATCACAGACGACAAATCCACAGAAAAACATATAAACTCGACGAGGAACATTAATGAAGATGAAAAGAGGACTTAAGGGCATTGCCTCATTCATGATATTTCTCATAGTTACGCTGCCCTTCTATGTTTCAAGCGTTATGGCTGCTCCTGATACACTGACTGTTGTAAAGACGTCAGGAGAAGATGGTGTTAGTGGTTTCCGTCGTGGTTTTGACGCAACAAAGATCACGGTCGAGGTTTCGCCTGATCCACCGCGCAGCGTTCAGCCAAGCCAGATCCAGTGGGTGCTGAATTACGGCGGAAATTCGACAAATCCATTTACGTGTTGTACGCAAAAGAGCGGCTCTGCCGCGTATACTTGTGTCGCAGACGGCATCATGAGCCCACTTACTTTTGGCACGTATAGTTATCTTGCATGTGGTGTTGGATGCACGTGTAATCCTGGTGAAGGAGTTACTACTTGCCGCAAGGAAACCACGATTACGACTGATGATGCGGCGCCAACCGTTACGTCAAAATCAGTTTCTCCTTCTGTTTCCAATGGTGGTGACGCGACGCTTTCCTTGACGCTTGCTGACGGTATTGGTGGCGATGCGGCAATCTGCTCCGGCATTGGTACAGTAGATATCATGTACGGCAGCATTTTGGTCGCCAGCGTTCTGGTGAACACAACTGCCTGCACGCATTCTTTTACGCAAACCTTCTCCTCAGCGAGCTTCCCGAATGGCAATGATTCGTTATGTATTTTCCCATCAGACCGGCTTGGCAATGTGCTTACAGGCATGACAAGCGAAAATTGCTTGTCGTTCGCGAAGGATGATACGCCACCAAGCATAAGCGATATTACATTACTTAGTGCTGAAGCTGACGTACCTATTAATTTTGTCAGCGCTGGTACGCCATCAATGCGTCTGAAGGCATTTGTAACATCATCCCTCTACTTTGGTGCTCCTACAGTAAGTGCAACAATCAGCAAGGCAGGAACGCAAGCGGCCACAACAACGTTTAGCTGTGTCACTGCAGGTTCACCTGATGCATGGAACTGTACATCAAACTCATTTAGTGTTGCTGTCGATGCCACAACAATACTTGATATTACTGTTACCGCAGAAGATGAAGGCGGCAATGAGGCAAGCGCGACCACGAGCATTGGTGTTAATGTTGACACGGACCAAGGCCAGGTACTTGAGGTTGGTACAACCGTTATGCGTACGATAAATGGACAGCTCACTGGATTTGTCACCTCAAAACGACCTAATCGGCTCTACGCGATTATTGCAGAATCGGGAGCAGGCTTCGCCGGAAATAAAGTATCTTTTAATCTTGCTACCGGCCAACACATTCCGGCTACCTGTTCCCAACTAGATGCCTCAACATGGCTTTGTGAAAATACTGATTTTACTGTCTCAAGCACTTGGGGAGATAGCATTACCGGAACCTTCCAAGGCACTGATGACGCAGGCCAACAAGTAACACCATCCACATTTACATTTTACATCGACAGTGAATATCCGGAGTTTAACCGCATTGTCCTATTCAATGAAGGGCCAAATAATGCTGGACAAACCTTCTTCCTTTCTGGCGATTCCATGCTCATTAAGGTTTACTTTGATGAGAAACCATCGACTAAGGATAGACAAGCAGGCATGATGGATGATTTCAACACGATGAATGCTACTCTTGATCTTTCTAAAGTTACTGGCGAAACTGAGGCGCGATTACCAGAAGGATGCGGGTTCGTCACAGAACTTACTCCGCTGCCAGAGGGAGAGAGTCCGCCTCCAGAGCTTGAAGGTCAATGGGTATGCTATTGGCATATAACAACACCAGCGCACCTTTTGGAGTTTAAAGTAAACATTGCTGATGCGCTCGGAAATAAGCCATCTCCTGCGAGCACGTCGTGGATGAAGGATGTTTATGTTGAATATGTTGATGCAGTAAGCGGCCAATCAAAAGAGATGTACGTTCCTGATGGTGTTACACCTGGCATCAGCGATGATGTTGTAAATCCTAACTGCTGGTTGCTGAAAGAGCCGCTTGAAGCAAATCCCCCTGTTGTTGATGCTGAAATTGCTTCCATTGCTGGCCACAATGTTTGGTACAAGCTTCATTTAGATCCCGAGTCGTGCGTTGCTGTCAATAATAATGATGTGCGTCTTGCTTCGATTAATCTTGATCCTGCTACTTGTACTGGTGACACTGATGTTATCCAAGGTGCAGCCATCGTTACTCCTTCACCGAATTCACAGGATTCTTATCTCAAACTGACCGTTGGTCCAGCCGAATTTACAGAGCAAGAGCTACGGCTTGATTGCGCCCTGACATTGATCTCGGATATGCCTCCGCGTGCTGGTCAAGATGAGCGGCGAATATCCCAGCCGGAGATAGAAAACTTTACTGCGATAGTACGTTTACAAGGGATTCAAGCTGTAGATGATGCTCTCATTGAAGAAATTAAAAATGTCAAGGAAGGCGTAGACCATGGGTTCATGGTCTTTTTGGATTATCTGAATCGCATTAGCATGTTTATTGATCAATTATGTAAGATTATCTATCTAATCAATACTATCAATCAGGTTGTTGCTGTTGTGCGTCTTGCAGTTATTCCTTGTCAAGGAATACCTTTCTGTAAACCTGCAGTTCCTCCAATAGACGGAGCAGCACGTACTACAAGTGGGACATTTAATGCGATAGTTAATGGTTTCTATTATGTTTGTCAATATAATTCCTGCAGGTATGGATTCTGGTATTCTGACAAACTTGATGATGTGTACAATAATCTTGCTAATGGTGCCAATAGCGCACTTGCAGGTGGGTTCCAAGGCCCTAGAGGTCGGGTGCAAGTTCTTGGTCAAGCGCCAGCAACTGGTGAGCCGCCTAACTATCCTCACGAGGCGCTTCTTGGCAATGTTGCGGTATGGGCAAATCCAAAGAATAGCATCATCATGAGCCTTCTCATGCTTTGCTTGCCTGGTATTGTTTTCAATCTTATGAAAGCACGACAAGTTGAATGTCAATACCTCCAGTGTCTTGCTTCGGAAGTTCCAACTGGCGCGCCAGTGGAAACGTGCGTTGCCATGCGAGCCTTTGGATGGTGTATGTTTGTCTATGGAGAAATATTCCAGCTTATCCCATTTTCTGCATTTATTAAAGGTATGCTCGGTGCTATCGTTGGTGCTTTCCAAAGCGTGATGGGGATTGTTGGTTTAGCATTAGGATTAAGCTGTTGGCTTTTTAGCACTGGAAACCCTGAGGACTGGGTTGACGAGGCGTGTACAGTAATAAAATTACCTAAAATCTTGCAGGAATTTTGGGATACTATTAAAGGATTTCGAGATGCCCAGGCCTGGGGCTTTGGTGAAAATAGCTGCGATGCAGCAATCGAGAAAGCAGACGAAGTGATCGAAGCGCATGAAGAAGCGGAAGCTGCAGAAGAAGCAACGATGCCGCCTGCTCCTCCAGCGCCGCCGACACCTGTCGGGTGAAAAAATATGAAGAAATGTAGTCTGATGATAACATTATGGATGATGGTATTACTTCTTACTCTTACAATGGTAAGCGCTCTTGCCACAAAAATTGTTTATGAAAGGGGCAATTGGCGCATGAAGGATGACGCAGGAACTGAAATTCCCATAAATAATCCGGCTGCGCAAACCGCGTTTAATCAACAGATGAATAGCATTTCTAGCTCAAGGCATGGCTATGTATTTGTGCTTGATACAGCTAATACCCGTTGGTCAGCACAAACACGAAGCGGTAGCGCGGTGCCTCTTTCAGCGTTAGGCGTTGATCAATCTTATCTTGATAATACAGTGAGCGATGCCGTTAGCACAGCTGCACCTTCTGCTCCAGGAGCATTGCCGCCGACTTTACCAGGGGGGGCTCCTGCAGCTCAATCATCAGTTCCAACAGAAGGCTATCCAGACGCAGATGCATGCCTTAATGCTGGTTTTGGTCCTTGCAAGCAATTGGCGAATGGCCGTTACGCCCCTCTTACGCAACCTGCTTTAGGAAGCAGGCCTGGGGAAGATCCAGGAGCGGCAACCGCATGCACAGGCAATTGCTTTTATTATAATGACCCACAAACAGGAGAAACTTTGGTTACAAGAAATGCAGCTGATTGCGGCTCACAAGGTTGTATCCAAGAAAACAGTTATGCACAATGGCAAGATGCTGAAGGCAAGCAGCATTTTATTCCAACAATCAATGCTCCTTGTGAGGGGGTTGCGACTGTTGGCGACCAAAAGTGCTATACTGTTCCAGGAACAACAGATCGCTCGTATATTTGTGGTGGTCCAAATAATCCATCGTGTCCATCTGAAGGCACGCAGGCTCAGTCGGCGAATGCGCGAACTGTAGCGAGCAAAAGGCAATACTGGACGCCCCCGTCGGCAGATGAGTGTACGAATAAGGGAGGAAGAATGATTGAGGGTACCGGTGTTTGCGAAGTTATTGGCGACTGTCCTGCCAGCTGGTACCAACCAAGCTGCAGTAAAAACTTAGAGGAAGAAAAAGCATATGCAACTTATATTGTTAGTCTCCTTAATCAAGCTCGTCTTAGTTCGCTTTTGGAAGCTGGAGCTGCTGGACGCGCGTGGGGTCAGGTGTTTAGCTTTATGACCTTTGGTGCCATACCTGCAGACAAACCACTTTGGGAAGAGTTTTGGGAAACTGATGCTGGTATGGTTATCACCGGCAACTGGGAAACATCCATTTGCCGTATTACCCCTGACGTTTCCGATACGATTGGCATAGTTATGAATGCTGAGGGATCAGGGATTGGCATGTGGGTAAAAGGCGAGTTCAGCCAAGTGCGAGGAAGACCAGAAGAAACTGCCCCAGAACAAACGTACGATCTTTACATATATAAGCTCACCACATCCGTCATGCCCTCAGGATTAACTGCACATTCCGGCGAAGAAGGATGTGCAGATAAGGTTAGATTTTATATTCGATTGCAAGGCGGTGGTGCCGAATCTGAAGATGTTGACTTTGGGCAGCAAGGCGATCCAAGCGATAATATTGTTGAACTTCAGTGCAATGGTCCTCCAGCGACATATAGCGGAAGCAGTGCTATCATCTGGCCTTCTCGCAACAAGTTTGAGAAGGTATGCCTTGAATTTGAAGGCACTGATTTCCATCCACAAATTGCAGATGAAGTTGGAAATGAACTATGCGCAGATCTCGTCGAGAGCGGCAGTCCTGAAGATCTTGGCTGTTCAATAGATGTCGGTAGCGTTTTTAATCCCACATTTGAATGTCCTACAGCAACTGGAGAACGCCCAGCAGGATACGAAACAGCTCCTTCCGCTCCAGAAGGTGAAGGCAGCTTCGGTGCGGTGGGTTGAGTTATGGCATTGTTATCATTTAAATACGATTGGCAGCAGTATCGTGCTAGTTTTTGTTCTCTTCTATCGAAGAAAGCTCTCTACGTTGCGCTCATTGATGCGGCTTTTTATTTTTTTATCAT
>JACQMX010000022.1 GCA_016203375.1 Candidatus Woesearchaeota archaeon
AGTTCGAAGACATGGAGAAGCTCGAACGCATCATTGATCGCATGCTTGACATGCTTGAAGACTTTGAATTCATCCGCACCACGGCAACGAAATCAGAGGAATTCGTGAGCGCAAGCGAGATGGCCGAAGGAAAGATCATGGCCACCATTATCGGCAAGCGCGTCGCTGAACTGTACCTTGATCCAGTAACTGCAAACCGCATCATTATCTCATTAAAACACGCGCCGAAAAGAACCGTACGGGAATTCTCGCTCTTGCACATGGTCGCTTCCCAGCTCGAGATGCGGCCATTGCTTCGCGTGAAAACCAAAGAATGGGACAGCATGCAAGAAAAGCTTGCCGCGCATGTGGATTGCCTGCTTGAAGACGAACCATCGTTGTATGATCCAGAGTACGAGGATTTCTTGAACGCCGTCAAGACTGCCCTTTTCTTCCACGATTGGATCGATGAAAAGGACGAAGAGCAATTGCTTGAACAGTACACTATCCGTCCTGGAGAAATTCGCGTAAAACTCGAGTTAGCTGACTGGCTATTGTACGCCGCGGAAGAGCTAGCGCGGCTCATGCATTTCCAGCCGATCATCAAGGAAATCAGCAAGACGCGCTTCAGGCTCAAGTACGGCGTTAAGGAAGAGCTCTTGCCCTTGCTCAAGCTTGAAGGCGTCGGTCGAGTGCGCGCGAGAAAGCTATTCAATAATAAGATTAAAGATATTGGTGATGTTAAGGCTGCTGATATCACCTTGCTTGCCCAGCTTATTGGTCCAGGAATGGCAAAGAGTATCAAGCAGCAGGTTGGGCAAGATATTGATAAGCTCAAAGCGCGCGAGAACAAGAGAAAGGGACAAATCAGTTTGAAGGATTACTCAGAGAAGCTTGCTGACTGAGCGATCGTCATTGAGATTATAAATAGCTCTTGCGATGAGCGGGGCAACGCTGACTTCCTTAAGCCAGGGATTCTGTTGAAGATACGCTTCTCCATGATAAATGGTGTCCGAAGCGAGTAATAATCGAATGATGCCTTCTTGATAAAGCTTCTGCAAACGTCCAGTAGCTGGATCATTAAGAAGAGCATGAGTACAGAGAAGGTAGATATCCCGACCGCCTTTAGCACGAATTGCTCGTGCCACTTTTTCAACCGTGCTAGCGGTATCAACCATATCATCAGGAATAAGAATATCTCTTCCGTTTACTTCACCAATAAGTATAATCTCTTCCACGTTATGCGCCCGAGAATGGTCACGGCGCTTGTCGCTCACCACAAGAGGACACTGTAATTGTTTCGCGAAATAACGCGCACGTTCCGTACCACCCGCATCCGGAGAAACAACAGAAAGTTCGCCATAATCTTGATGGCTCTTCATGTATTCTTCCCGAAAACCATCAAGAAGATACCTACCTGCACGAAGATTATTGAAATGCGTCGTACGGAAAAAGCCTTCGATAGCCTCTGCATGAACATCAAATGTCACAACACGGTACGCCCCAGCAACTTCTAATTCTTGGGCAGTGAGCGACGCCATATTTGGCTCACGACCACGAGAGCGCTCTTGTCTCGCGTTTGGATAAATAGTTGGAATAGCGGTAACACGCGCTGCTTCAGCTCTGTCTAACGCGGTTATGTATGCAAGAAGCATACGGAAATTATCATTCGTTGTCCGATGGATTTCCCGCAATTTACCAAGAAATCCAAGAACCTCATTCCGATAAAATTGGTCTCCAGGAGGAAGAAGTCCGTCAATACTCAGGTGTATCTTTCTTGAAATTGGATCTGGAGGAGAGGCTATGATATAAACATCTCGTCCACGAACACTTTGGAGGATTTCTGCCTTCACTTCATCATCGGCGAATATAGTTTCCTTAACCTTTCCAATATGAATGGCATGATCAATATCGTCCTCTTCAAAAAGTTTATTAATTTCTGCGACAACCCGTTCCCCAAGCGTTCTCGCAGAAGACGTTGCAAATACGCTTAGTTTTTTGACCATGCTACGCAAAACAGTCATTGAATCTCTATTTAAACCTTCGTCACCCCTAATTCCCCATGACTGGAACGGCATTGCGGAACAAAATTTATATAGAGAGAAAGTGAAGAAAAAGGACAGAGCAAAATAGAAAAGAGACATTCAAAGAGGTATTCCGGTGAACGTTGCCAATATTTTGACATTACTTCGGCTGGCGCTCGCGCCTGTTTTTGCCTGGTTGCTCTATACCTCACAATGGCTGCCGGCGTTTGTCGCATTTCTGATTGCCATCATCACGGATATGATGGATGGCTATCTTGCACGCCGCTTGCATGAAGAAACCGCTATTGGTAAATTCCTTGATCCATTGGCGGACAAGATCTTCTTCATGTCAGCCATGATCGTCCTTATGGTTAAGTATGCGCTGCCCGGTTATTACCTTCTTGCGCTGACACGCGATATTGTTGTAGGCTTAGGCGCGTTCTGGGTCATTGCAAAAACCAAAGAACGTAAAGCGCTTGAGTTTCCAGCAAGCCTTTGGGGCAAAGCCACAACTACCGCCCAGGCTGTTACGATTGGAGCTATTTTGCTTCCTTTTTTCGGGATCCAGGTTACCCATAGAGTTACAGATTTCTTTGTGTTGGTGACCTTTATCCTTAGCATTATAAGCATTGGTCATTACGCAACAGCGTGTATCAAGAAGGGTTACATTTAAAAAGGAATGCTATCTCTCGAGCCACAGTGCTCCCGTAGTATAGCTTGGATAGTATACGACCCTGCGGAGGTCGCGACCCGCGTTCAAATCGCGGCGGGAGCGTATTTTTTTCTAGAAAATTAACACTTTGTGTATCGCACAAAGCCGGCGCCGAAAGCTTCATCTTCATCAGCAAAGCAAAGTCTATTTTCCGGCTCTATGTTTGGTGTAAGAGTGCACTCGAGTGGATAAAAAAGATTTGAATACTGGTGCGCGACAAATGGACAATCATACGATGCAGTGCGCGTTGTATTCTGTTGACCGGAAAGGTCTTTATGCTCAATGCCGGAACTAATGTCAATCGCGTATTCCTTGCCGTCTGTCTTAATAAGAACATTGCCATCATAATCGGTGCGGAAGATGCGAGAGCCATATTTTTTGAGTCTGGCAAGCATATCCTGTGAGGGTGTTTCTTTACTTGGATCTGTCTGTGTTGAAACAACGCTGATTTGTGGAAGCACAGCATCGAGGAATAGCTCTGTGGCTGCATCTTCGCTGCCATGATCACCCACCCTATAGATGGTAGCACTAAGGTCTTCTGGTTTGTAATACTCTAACAGCTCTCGTTCGCATCCCTTTCGGCAATCTCCGGCGATGAGAAAGCCAACATCACCATAATCGAGTTTAAACAGCAACGAGTTGTCTTTTGTATTGCTAATAAAGTTTCTTCCATGATAGGGTGTGAGAATCTTTGCTCTGACGCCATCATCGAGATCAAGAGAAATTGTGCCATGCAGGGAAACGCGATGAATACCATTATCTTCTACTGTTGATAGGAAAAGTTTATACTCCTTCGTTTCACCCTCGAGACCATTATCGTAAAGATTATCAACATAGAAGTATTGCAAGACATAATCACAACCTCCTACATGCTCTTTTGCGGGAGAGCTAAGGACAAGCATATCCAGTTGATCAACGCCCGCTTCGGCAAGATAATTCACCACCATTCTGCCAGATGGATAATCGCCGCAATCAATAAGTATGTTTTCTCCTTTTGGCGTTTGGATGAGCGTCGAGTCGCCATAGCCAACATCGAGAAAATGCACCAGAAGGCCTGGCTTGAATTCGGGAAATAGCCGTTGAGATTTTTCTACAAGCTGTTGTGTTTGATCAACGAGTTGTGTTGTGGTAGGCGCCTCCGACTCTAGAACGGATTGGATTTCTTGAGGCGCAGATGCGATTTCTTGGGGGACTCCAGACTCTTGCTCCTCATTTGGCACCACAAGCTGCTCTTCCGGCTCAGGGAAAACATCCGTGGCTTGCGGCGCTGGAACCGCTGGTTCTTCGATAGGGAGAGAAGCATTTTCTTCTCCCTGCTCACTTTCTTCACTTACTTCTATCACAGCGCGTTTCGAACAGGCGGTCAACGCTATCACGCAAATAAGAAGGATAAGCATGACGATGGTTGGTATACTGGTTGGTATATATTTTCGTTTCATAAACGATACCCCTGAGAAAACATCATGCAGCCATTTAACTATATAAAGTTAGTGTTGTCAAATATTAGGGAAGACTTTCATTTGAAGAAGAGGGTTCCTTAAAGACTCCCCCTACTGCGGGCAATGGCGCTATCGGTAGTCGTTCACCGCTGCCATCGTCATTATTATCAGCAATCATCATGGTCGTAACGCTTGATCCCTTTTCATAGGCGAATAATACTATGAGTATAAGAATAAAAGTGATACCAACTAAAAATAGAGTAGACTGTCGATCACGTTTCATAGTGCACCAAAGTCACAATGGGTGACTTACCGCTATAAAAAATATCGTCATCGACCGTTAGGGGATACATATATTATAGAAAAATCAGTTTAATAATTTATTGTATATACATTTCATATGTCAGAAATATCACCAGTCTCCGACTGGTAGTATTTCTGAGCATGCTTAAAAACCACCGGTTGTTGGCAACCTGCTGGTCGCATTCGCTTCATGCTATCTGTTTGCGACCAGTGGTTTTTGACACAAAAAAATATCACTGTTTCTGATTGTAATACAAATCTTCCACCATTGGTAACGTGCTTGCTTCATCAGCAGGCTTTTCTGTACGAAGATTAACAAGGCGAGGAAAACGCAAGGCATAGCCAGACGAATATGTAGGTGATTTCTGGATTTCTTCGTACGTCACTTCAATGACGACTTGAGGCTTTACCTTGACTTCTTTGCCTTTTTCTGAAATAATAATAGGTTCAAGAA
>JACQMX010000023.1 GCA_016203375.1 Candidatus Woesearchaeota archaeon
ATCTAAAAAATTTTCAATACGCCCTTCCAAACAACACCCACACTTTCGCTTTCTTATTGCAGTGCACGCAGTTACCGGTGATCTTTGGTTGATCAAAAGGTATGCATCGTGAAGAAACACCTTCTGTCTTGGCCTTTATTTCTTCTTCACATGCGTGCTCTCCACACCATTGCGCTTTCGCCATGCGCTTGTTCGAAATAGCTGTCAATAAATTGTTCCAATCAGGCGTGATCGTAACGTGCGCATCCATGAATGCCTTTGCGCGCTTGTACAGGTTTTGTTGAATATCCTCGAGCAGTTTTTCCAATGCCTTCTTTATCTCAGCAGTTTTCACAAACTGTTTTTCTCCCGTATCGCGACGTACAAGAACAACTTGGTCTTTTTCTACATCCTTTGGGCCAATCTCAATGCGAACTGGCACACCACGCATTTCCCAGTCTGAATATTTCCAGCCAGGCGTGTATTCATCGCGATCATCAAGCACAATATCCATATCTTTCAGTTGAGAAGCCACTTGTTTTGCGCGAGCAAGGATTTTTTCAGGATCACCTAAAATAATAGGCACAATAACCGCTTGTGTTGGCGCAATTCGTGGCGGCAGCACAAGTCCCTTATCGTCACCATGCATCATGACCATTGCTCCAATAAGTCGTGTGGAAATACCCCATGATGTAGTGTGCGCATAATGCTCCTGTTCATCCTTGCCCATATACTTGATCTCAAATGATTTCGCAAAATTCTCACCAAGATAATGGGAAGTGCCGCACTGTAACGCCTTCCCATCAGGCATGAAGGATTCTATCGTTGTTGAATACACCGCTCCAGCGAAGGTTTCCTTTGGCGTCTTCTTACCCATAATCACTGGAAGGGCAAGCAGGCCTTCGCACAACGTTGCATATTCTGCCAGCATAAGGAGCGTTTCCTTTTCCGCCTCTTCTCGTGTTGCATAGGCGCAATGACCTTCTTGCCAAAGGAATTCCCTGGAACGCAAAAACAGCTTTGTTGCCTCTGTTTCCCAACGCACGACATTACACCATTGATTTAACCGCATAGGTAAATCGCGATGGCTTCTGATCCAACGAGAAAAAGAATCGCAGATCATCGCTTCAGAAGTTGGTCGTACCGCAAGCCGTTCGCCACTTTCCATAGTGTTAGCAATCCACGCAACCTCTGGCTTAAAGCCAGCAGCGTGCGATGCTTCTTTCTTGAAAAACACTTCTGGAATGAACAAAGGGAAGTATGCATTTTTTACCCCAAGTGCCTTAATCCTGCTATTAAAGTAAGCTTGAATATTTTCCCAAACAGAATAACCATACGGGCGGATGATCATGCAGCCTTTGACATTGGAATACTCCGCCATCTCCGCCTTTAGCACCGTCTGCGCATACCATTCAGGCATGTCCTCCGCTTTCTTTGCAGTAACACCTAAGCCATGGTTATCTTTACCCTTTTCCACTTTCGCCGGCGCCTTTACTGGTAGTGGCTTTTGTGGTTTTTGCGCTGGCTTGTCTGTTTTTGCCATAATCGTTCAAGAAGGGCTGCGGTATTTAAATATTTCTCTGTATTGACCTTATTGAAAAGCTACTAGTTTGGCCGCCCGCCGCGCCCTTCTTTTTCATATGCTTATCCTTTCTTTTTGTCTCCCCTCGAAATGTGAGGGGAGACAAAAAGAAAATTTGGCGAAAAATAGATATCAAGCGGCGGGTAGAGCAGAATAAATAAGCTTTTCAACACTTTCTCTGTATTATTGCCTAGAATAGCCTTTCTTCTCCACAAAATGCTTTAGCGGCAAAAAAAGCGGTTTTGGCAGATTATCCCAAGAAAACCAACCGATGTCTGTACTTTTGTCTGGCTCATTGATGCATGCGGTACCATCAGCATGCGCTGCTTCAACAAAGATAGTAATGTAATGCTTCCCTTCTTGTTTCATGATATCATTGGTAAAACAAACGACACGCACATTCGCAATGGTCACGTTCGTTTCTTCCATTACTTCACGAACAGCGCATTCTTCGATTTGCTCATTCATCTCAAGATGGCCACCTGGCAAACTCCATGTGTCAGCACCATGACTACCTGTTCGCTTGAGAAGAAGGATTTTATCATCTTTC
>JACQMX010000025.1 GCA_016203375.1 Candidatus Woesearchaeota archaeon
ACCTGATGGATGGGAATCGGATTACGCAACGCTGCTTGTTGGTGTTGACACCTTACTTGGTGGCAATATCGGCAGTCCAAGCGGCGTGGATCATGTTCTTCTTGACTCATGGACCTCAAACTATGCCTTGCCGCCAATCTACCATGACCCTAGATCAAAAGCCTTGCGCGAACATGGTGGCGTTAGTGAGAAGACATCTTCAGAACTCGTTTCGTCTTATGTTCGTGATTACTACCTCGATACATTAGCTGATAGCATATCTGACAAAATTGAAAACTTGGATACTGACGATTTTGGGAATATTATGAATACGGCCAGAGCAGCGGATGTTATGCTGCAAACAATGTGTGCAATCGCGGAGAAAAGACCACTTCCATCATATCTGATTCGCCGTGCAGCAGCCACAAACAGAAATGAGTTTGATCTCCGTGGTTACCATACTGATCGGGAGGAACTCCGAGAACGATTAGCTCGAGCCGGCTATGAAGTAACGCAAAGTAGGCCATTGCGTGAAACCTATCTTGCATGGGAAAAAACCCAGCCAATTGTTCCTACTGAACTTGTCCAGGCCAAAGCGTATGAACTCATTGGCGAGCTTCTCCAGCTCACGCGCGAGAAAATCTTCTCAAAACTTGACTTTAGCGCCACTGGTTATAGTCATGATTTGCACGATGTAGCATTTGATGGCATCGAGTTCAAGACGGTTAAAGATGTCTTCTTTACAATGTCTATGGCATATAGGGGTGGAGAGAAGGATGGAAGACCTGCATTAACTGCGGTATATGAATATAATACCGATATTCCGCTTACTCCACTTTTCTTTCGTTTTCTCATTGGCCATGAAGCAGTGCCAGGGCATTACCTAAATAACGCGATTATTGACCTTCTTTCCAATCATGGCACTCGCCCTCTTGGTTTTGAGGCCACAATAGGAACGATGTGCACGCCGAGCACTATTTTTCAGGAAGGGTGGGGGAATATTGGACTAGAACTTCTCTTTGGCGGCAGGGAAAAAGCGATTGATGCACTCGGTCAGGATTATGGGGTTTATGCAGCAAACCATGATTTGCAGGACATCGCCAAGCACTATGTTTCAATACTTTTTCAAGTGCAAGGAAAAAGCTTGGATGAAATTAAACGATTTGTTGCAGAAGACTGTGCTCAGTCAGATGCCATCGTTGATAAAATGTCTCGCGCTTGGGCGACGCATCCAATTATTGGACCAATGTACGGTCCCGCATATTACATGGGAACAAAAGTTTTGCGAAAGGCAATCAAAGATAAAGGAGCAGAAGCGGTCGCGCGCGTTGGCTTGCATCTGGAGGGCTTAGTTGATATTGTTACTTTTCAAGACAAACTTTATAGAAACCCTACTTCTTGCAGTACGTGTATTTAACCTATTTAAGATTTAACCAATTCCCTGAAATGTTCTTTTTACATTCGCTAAATTATCTAGCTTCTTCAGCTTCACTAAATCCTCGAACCTTGGCACTTTAATCGGAATCGCGAACGGCACAAAGTTTGAGGAAATAATAGCTTCACCCCGGTCAAGGCTGGCAATGTTGCGATTGTCCGTGCTTAAATCCTGCGATGCAGACTCAATGATAGCTTGCCGTTCTGGTGCCATTTCAATGCCGAGAATGATCTTTGTATTCATATTCGCGAGAATCTGTCGGGGAATAAGGGAAGGCAATTGCGTTATTGCAGTTAGACCAACCTTAAACTTCCTGCCTTCGCGCGCTATGGTGGCAAAGATATTGCTTCCCTTCTCAAGCACTTCCTTGCCGAGCACGCGTGGCGCTTCTTCAAGCACGATCGAGATGACCGGCTTCATGTCCAGTTGTCCAGCCATCTTGTAATAGCGGTATTTATGCAATATTTCTGTTGCAATAAGGCTACCAATGAGGATTTCCACACTCCCAGCAAAGTGCGAGGTGTCTACAATAACAACCTTGCCTTGCTCTAGCTCGCGTACAATATCGTTTATTGTTGTCTCTCCAGCTCGCAAGTCAAACACACCATGACAGGTTAATTGACTGCCATCAAACTCGAGATCGAGCAATTGCAGCATTCTGCGCTTTACCACGCCAAGGGTACCTTCTCCAAACTTCACTTCAAGTGGCTTCTCAAGAATGATAGCCTCTATCCATTCCTTGCTATACTTTTTATAATACGCATTCAAAGCTTCCATCTGTGGCCCTGACCAATCGACGGAGCCCTGGAAGTGTTGCGGTTTTATGATCTCAAGATTTATCTTTAATGTCTTGCCCCCCGGTGGCACATTACGCGGCGTGTAATAAACAATGTTTTCCTTTTTCGGATGATCCTTCAAGCCAAGACCATTTCTCCCGTAATATTCATCGTGCGGGTCAAGCACAAGCATGCCACAGTAATCCTTATCAACAGCTTCCCAAAGCATGCATGATGTCAGGTTGCTCTTTCCTCTTCCTGTTGTCGCGGGGATAAGAATATGATGGGCGAGCACCTTATCTCCTTCGAGGAAGATATCAACGTCAAGAATCTTTGAGCCAGAACGAAGCTTCCCAACAAACAACGGATTCTCGGGTTTTGTAAGAAATATAAGATCATCTTTTGTTACTTCCCTCACTTCAGAAAAGAAATTAGGAAGGAGCTTTGAAAGCCGTGCAGCATTGCCTTGAATGGTTACAACATTCTTGAGCAAAGCAAGCTTGTAGTTACGGAGATGAGCATCAAATAATTCCATATCAGTGTTTTCTTCCAATTTCAAGCCAGAGATCAGCTCAAGGTTTTGTTGGGATATCTGGCTGCCATAGGAAAGATCATAGACTTGAAGAAGGGCTTTGTTTGCGCCAACATCACTAATAAGCAGCTCCCCTAGTTCCATATCATTATTTGACTTAATTCTAGCAATTATTCTTCCAGCTTCTCCCCCAATAACCTGGCCTTTAATCATAAGAAGCAAGAAGAAAAACAAGGTTTAAAATGATTGTCTTTCGCTAGAATATAGGTTACAATAGCCCAGATTATCGAAAATACTTAAAATACACATACACCGCAATGGCGACGATAACCAAAAACAACAGGAATCCGCCTGAGGATTTTCTTTTGCCTTTGTGGATTTCCCGCTCTGCTCGCTCGCGAATCTCTCGTTCTCGGCGTTCCTCTTCTCTCTTGCGTTCACGTTCTGCTTTATACTCTAACTTGCGGAGTTCCCGTCTCTCTTCTGATTTCAGTTTTCCCGTGCGAATAAGCCCTCGTTCGAGACGAAACCGTTCCATAGTCTTTCTTCTGCTTCCAAGCTATAAAAAGTTATTGAAAATCGTCGGTTTAATACCTTAGACTTTAGTCCGACGATTTTCAATTATTTTCAGAGCATACTCCGATTTTCAAGCTGGATTATGCTCTGAAAATACCAAAAACCGAGGCTTATACGGTTCTATTA
>JACQMX010000045.1 GCA_016203375.1 Candidatus Woesearchaeota archaeon
AGACAATAGAGTGGCGTGTCGGCAAGCGCGTTCTTGATGATAATCTTTTTATTCCAATCATAGCAGCAGTGGTTATTGCCCTCATGCGGTTATTTTAATCATAAACTATTTATAGTAGGCTTTCTCTGAAAGCGTTGAGGTGATTTCATGGTCTCTGTGCGAAAGATAAGCAAAACAAAATTTACTTTTGTTGATTCTAATTCTGATGCGAAGCTAGCTCCAGCATCGCTCGAAAAGGCAAAGCAGTATAGCATTGGCAATGTTTTTGAAGCGGATGTTCTTAACATGCCAAAACCAAAGATTATCCCACGTTCCCGAACGCCAATCAAAAAGATACGACGGATGTTGCCGAGAAATTAAGGCTTATTTGGGCCTCATCCTTATAGCAGGCAAAGTTTTAAATATCCTTATCTTTTTCTATGTTTTATGACTCCAAAAGCTGATTATCTTCATTGTGCGTGAAGCGAGTATTTTGGTAGTCAGCAAGCTCAATTCTCAACGCAAACCTTATATACCATTTCTGCAAGAGGTGCCTCTATGAAATTCCAAGGTGTCAAAGGAGCGCGTGACTGGTATCCAGAAGATCGTGCTACCTTCAACTGGATGGCAAACGCGTTTCGACAGATGGCAGTAAAGTATGGCTTTCTTGAAGTCGAAAGTCCTGCCATAGAAAGCTTGGCTCTCCTCTGCGAGAAAGAGGGAGAGGAGATCAGGCAGCAAATCTTCACGCTCGAGAAAAAAGGCAGCGAGCAGCTTGGCCTGCGTTTTGATCTCACTATTCCCATGGCGCGCATGTTTATTACGAAACAAAAAGAGCTACCAAAGCCGGTCAAGTGGTTCAACATTGGCAGGATGTGGCGATATGAGGCGCCACAAAAGGGAAGGCTGCGTGAGTTCTATCAATTTGGTGTTGAAATCTTTGGCTCTGACAAGCCTGAAACGGATGCGCAAATCATCTCGCTCATTATTGATAGCTTCCAAGCACTTGGCCTGACAAGTAAAGATTTCTATGTGAAGCTGAACAATCGCAATCTCTTGCAAGGCATCCTTGAAAGCTTCGGCATTGGTAATATTGCTGATGTCATGACCGTCATCGATAAGATGGCAAAGATTAGCGAAGAAGAGTTTGTCGCTGAACTGGAGAAGCTCAAGTTGTCCCAAACGCAAATAAAGAAACTCGATCAGACGCTAAAGCTACGCGATCTAAAACAACTAAGGGATCTTAACGAGCTTGCGCAGCAAGGCAAAGGTGAGCTGCTGAATGTCCTCGATTTGCTTGAGGACAGGCAAGAATTCATTCAGGTCGACCTGACCGTTGCGCGTGGTCTCGCGTATTACACCGGCACAGTTTTCGAGGTGTATGATCGCGCTGGAAAGTATCGCGCTTTAGCGGGCGGTGGAAGATACGATCAAATGGTCAAGCTTTTTGGCGGCGAGCCATGTTCAGCAACTGGTTTCGGTGTTGGTTTTGCAACGCTCGGCTTGCTACTTGACGAGAAGATGCTTATTCCAGAGCCTGATGTCCGTGTGGATTACTATGTCGCGCCGATCAAGGATGATCCAAAGGTCATCATGCTTGCGAATACGATTGCCGCGAAATTGCGCAAGGATTTTCGTGTAGACGTTGATTTAATGCGACGCAGCATGTCCAAGCAGTTTGAGTATGCAACAAAAATTAAAGCGAAGAATGTAATCATCGTTGGAGATAATGAATTGAAGACAGGCGTTGTGACCGTGAAGAATTTGGAGACGGGGAAAGAAGAAAAAAAGAAGATAGCATTGCTGTAAGCATGCATGCCACATGCCATACGTTTTTAAATCGTTTTCGTTTCTACCTTTTTTATGATCATTCATGGCATTCCCGGCAGTCTTGTTGAACTTCTAAAGCCTGTTCGCCATAAAGCAGAACAGCGTGGCTTGTTTCCTCACGATTACAAAGCCCTCGAGCATATGGGGGATATCGGCCGTGTCGTCGAGCGCATGAAAAGGCTCTATGAAGGTGAATCGTTTCCACTGTCAAATCATATTCTCGATTACGGCATTATTGCTGAAAACAGGTTTATTGAAGACATCAAATATTACTTGCGCAATCAGGAAGGGCATCTTTTCAATAACGCAGAAATAAGCTGCCAAGATGAAGGCTTTAGTGGTGTTGGTTTGACTGTGCATCCAGATCATCTTCTTGTCATGCCGCAGGTGTTTTTCTACATCGAAACAAAAAACTGGACACCAGCTTATCTAAATCGCAAGGGCAAGCGGGAGGGGGTCAAAGCACAGATGGATCACACAAAAACAATCATGCGATCAGCATTTCCTGCTGATATCCCTGTGCCTCGAGCATTTCTTTACGATCATCGCGGGAGTTTTCAGCGGCAGCTTGACGGTTATGAAGTAATCGAGAGTCCGAGAGCGCTTCTTGATATTATTGTTCAAGAAATAAACACGCCACGATTGCCATATTATGAGAAGCTTATAACAGTTCTTGATCATGATCTCTATCACAAGAAAGAAAAATAAAGAGTAAGAAAATAAGTTTAATAAAAAAAATCAAGACAATCTTTTTATAGTCAGCTGCCTATATATTGTATTGGATAGTAGGAAAGAGAGGTGCGGTATCTTGCAACCAACCATTTTAATAGCCGAAGGCAACAACAGTCACAGGCAGCTGTATACCACCCAATTTGATAATAATAGATATTCGCTCTTATTTGCAGGAGATGGTAAAGAGGTGCTTCAAACCATCCTTTCTCAGCATCCAGATATTGTCCTGTTTGATTCTTCACTTCCGGATATGCCAAATACGACTGTTATTGAACAGATAATTGCACAGTTCAATGATGGCTTTCCCTATCTGCCTCATGTTGTTGTAAACAGTGCTGAGGGAGCTGTTCGCAAAATGCTGGAAAGAAAAGAACCTCTACTTTCTGCAGGTGATAGTGTGCGCATTGAAACTATACTCCATAGTAATGTATCTCCAGATTATGAGATAGCTAGAATAATAACAGTACCAGACAAAAGCAGTGGTGCTCATCTTCTTGCACTCAGAGATGTTATACAAGACGTGCTTCAGTCTCCGCGATATGTATTAGTGCGTGAGGTTAAAGAGCTTATTCATGAGCTTGGCGATTCTCCAGAAAATATCCAGTATCGTAGCCAGCTTGAATCATTCCTCCATGAATTTCTTTTTCTTAACATTAAGTTTCGAGTTCTTAGAGATATGGGATTAACGGCACGCAGCGAGAATGCACTTTTCGCCTATCGAACATTGGTTGAGGAACATATGCCTACTCTTCGCTGGCATTCCAGAGATACTGCTGAATACTCTATAACGCTTGCACGGATGATGGGGTTGGAAAGCGATGAAATTGACCAACTTCGCTACGCTGGTTATTACCATGATATTGGACAGCTTCCTGCTCGGGAGTTTTATTCCATGTCTGAGGTATTTTCTATTGATGACAAGCGCCGCAAGTTTCTTCCCCTTCATCCTCGTACGGGAAGAATCCTCCTTGAAGCGCTTGGCGTAACCGATACGGATCTTCTTGCGCTTGTCGAATCGCATCACGCGAATTATAATGGTTCTGGCTATCCGACTACGTTCTTTCGCGATAGCATACCCATGCATGGCATTCTTCGTATTGCTGAAATGATAGACAGCGTTAAACGCAAGAAACAGCATATTCCTGATGATCAGAGAATGCCATTAGAAGCGGACTCAATAGCACACATAAAACAAGAACTCCATCGTTATGGTGGGACCTTTTTCAATCCTGATGCTGCGAACACGGCGTTGCGATATTTAGACGCGTATCATGCATAGTCTCTTTTTCCCTTCTTCATTCTCGAGAACGCGTTAATACCTCTGGTTTTTCTCCAACAATGATGGAATGCTCTGCCTGACTTACCAAGCCATGCGCCTTATCGATAAGTGGCGGGTATGCTCGAAGAATGCCAATATTCTGTAGATCGCGCAAGGCAAAATTCACTTGCGGTAAAGAAAACTTTATCGCCAGCCAGCGTGTGGTAAATGGCAATCCATGGAATGTATCAATCTCCTTCAACACATTGCGCGTGATCATGCTGCGCACTGGCTTCTTGCCAACCATCATGAATACCTCAGCTTCAGTAGCTTCATAGATGAGTCCTGCGCCTGTGGAGGCGAATGGTTCAATGGCAATGAGTTGTCCATCGTGCAGCTTTGTCTGATCACCTGTATTATAATTTGGGATAGAAGGCGGCGCGTGGACGATGTAGTGTCCAATGCCATGGCCACAGAGATTGCGCACTGGCTTGAAACCAAGGCTTTCAATCGTTTCTTGAATGGCCTTGCCGACTTCCGTCACGGCAACGCCAGGTCCAAGCGTTTTGATGGCATTATTCAAGGCTTCTCGAGATGCCTTCACCAATTCGTCATATTTTTTCTCGCCGAGATTAATCGTCGTTGCTGAATCTACCACCTGGCCATCGATGTGCACGCCAAGGTCAAGCTTTACAATATCTCCTTCTTGAAACAGGGTTTTGTCTTCATGCGCGGCGCAGTTGTGGGCCGCTTGGTCGTTTCTCGATATCTGAGTGGGAAACGCCAAGCCACCACCATGCTTGAGAATAAACGCTTCAACCTTATCGCTGACGTCGAGCAATGAAGCTCCTGTTTTGATGAGGCCTTTGCCATACTCTCGCGCTTCAGCGTTGATCTTGCCTGCCTTGCGGAGTTTTTCGCGAACGTCAGGATCCATGAAGAAAAAACGAGCGAGAAGTTATATAAATCTTGTGGAGAAAAAGGCTCTGTCCAGAATGTAGCTGGCGCCTTCTTTTGCGAGCATCTTTTTCTTTCTCTTACATTGGTGACAGGGGGACGCCCCATACGGGGATGTCACCTCTTTGCAT
>JACQMX010000032.1 GCA_016203375.1 Candidatus Woesearchaeota archaeon
ATATTCTCCTGAAGACAAGTTTGGCGCGTATCGGCGAAAGGCCAAGAAGCTGATGGAAGAAGAGAACGTATAGGTTATAGAAAAGAAATATTAATAATGGGGAACTGCTCTCTTCTGGGAAAAGAGGAGAGAAACTCCAGATTTCTTGGGGTGTTTAAGGGATTTTTATGGAAGAGTTACAATTTGAAGCGCTAGAGTCATTAGATTTGCGGAAGCGCCGTACCGTAGGGGAAATTGTTGATGGCATGAGCAGATGCTCTTTTGGAGCAAGGATGCTTGGAGAAGTGGCAGCTACCTTAACCAGGCTTATACAAGAACCAGAAAAGGAAAAACCCACTCTTGTTTATGATGGCAAATCAGATACGCCTCTTGGAAAATTGTTGCTGCAAATGGTGTACGAAAAGCAATGGTTCCGAGTTTTATTGAGACCAGAAAGCTTGCCGCAACAAAATCAAGGCACTATTGTTGTCGTTGGTGATTATTCTGATCGTTATGAAGACGCGCTATATAACGCAGAACGAACAATTTTTATCAATAGCCAAGGCAAGGCAAAACCTGGCCAAGTCAGCGATGGTTATTATCCTGATGTCGTGTTTACTGATCCGCGTTATATTATGCCCGTGCTTGCTGCAACGCTTGAAGAGCGTTTAGAAGGAAAGCAGGTTTCAATGGGGGCTCTTTTTAAGGATTTGCGGCAGTATGAAGGCTTAGCAACCGAAGTTGTCCATGGCGCTCATACGTTTAAGAAAATGGTGGAAGATCCTGATTGCACTGTTTTCATGACCTTAAGCGGTGCCATGACTATCGCGCAACTTGGTTTGGTCATTACAGACATGATCGACTTGGGCATGGTGCAATATATCTCGAGCACTGGCGCCTTGATGGCGCACGGCCTCGTGCAAGGAGTCGGATTAAAGCATTACAAGTATAATCCAAAATTTGACGATGCCTCATTGGCACAATTGGGCATTAACCGTGTTACCGATACATTAGAGCCAGAAACAAACTTAGATCATATCGAAGAGGTTATCGGCGATGTGCTGGAAGCATTTGATGGCTTTTCTCCAATCAGCCCGCGCATCCTACATAAAGCGATAGGAAAACATCTTGCAGCACATTATTCAAGCGATCGTGCAATACTCAAATCCTCTTATGAACATGACGTGCCAGTAATTGTTCCGGCGTTTGTTGATTCAGAAATTGGTAATGACCTATACGTGCACAATGTGAAACGAGACCTGGAAAAGCGACAAAATATTTGCATTGATTCCGAACTTGATAGTCGGCATCTTGTGGATACAGTAATCCATGCAAAGAAAATTGGCATTTTTACCATTGGCGGCGGCGTGCCAAGAAACTTTGTCCAGAATGTCGCGCCGCTTATCGAGATCGCCAATAAGCGCCTTGATCTAGGGTTACCGGTGCGTCAATTTGTTTATGGCGCGCGAATCTGTCCTGATCCAATGTTCTACGGTCATCTTTCCGGCTGTACCTATTCAGAAGGCATGTCGTGGCGCAAGATGGATCCGCAAGGCCAATTCGCCGAGGTCCATGGAGACGCCACGCAAGTGTGGCCATTCTATGTCCGTTTTGTGATGGATAAGATAGATCGAGGCATTGAAGAACGGAAAGTAGCATAAAAGAAATTATTTTTTATTTTCTTACCGCAGCATCTCCCAGAACGTGTCAAAAATATTCTTGTCTGTTGATATCAGGTGATATGTAAAGCCATACGCGTCACATTCACGCTGGACGGCGAGGATATGATCTTGCAATTTCTGCTGATAGCTCGTTCGCAGGCGCGGCGTGATGAACGTGCGCAACATGGTTTGCGTTTCCGCGTCGTGCAGGCGCAAGTCCCCTTCAATGGCCAGATCTAACTCCTTTCGGTCAAGCACTTGCAGAACAACAACCTCATGATCTGCGAATTTTGGGAATGATCTCTTGATCTCATCAATCTCCAGCAAGAAGTCGGAGATAATGACGACATACGATTTTGTTTTGATTAACTTGGTGTACTGGCTCAAGGCTTCGCCAAGCTTTGAGGTGCCTGCCGGCTTGATCTTATTGAGACTCTCAACCATGTTGATTACTTGGTGCATGCCGCGAGCAGGCCTAAAGTGGTACAGCTTGTCCGCGAAGATAGAGTACTGGAATTTCTCATTCTGCCGCATGGCAAGGTATGCATAGCCAAGCGCGAGCATGGCGGCGTAATCATATTTCGTGTATTTGCTGCCACCATAATCCATGCTTGCTGAAGCGTCAATGATAATGTGGACGGTCAAGCTGCGCTCTTCTTCGTACTTGCGCACGTGCAGCTTGTCCGTTCTCGCGAAGACCTTCCAGTCGATGGTGCGGAAGTCATCACCAGGCGTGTAAATGCGGTGATCCTTGATGACAACGCCACGGCCATGCGCGGTGGAAAGTCGCGCGCCAGAATAATTAGAGGTTATTCGTTTTCGAATGATCAGGTCGAACTTTCCAAGCAAATCGAGAAAGTTTGTATCGATCATGCGCTCTCCTTACTTGCTCAATAGCTCCGTAATGGCGTCATCTGTTGTAATGCCCTTTCGCTCCGCCTCGAAGTTGAGGATAAGACGATGGCGCAGAACGGGGTAAGCCATCTTGACAATGTCCTCACTGCTCACATGCGTTCTGCCTTTCAAAAGCGCGCGGGCTTTTGAAGCGAGAATCAAGCCAATAGACGCTCTTGGCGAAGCGCCATACTCGATAAGGCTTGTGTTCTTTCTCGTTGCCGAGATAAGCTTGACGATCTTTTGCTTCAAATCATTCGCGATAGGAACTTTTCTTGCCAAATTCTGCAAGGCCAAAAGTGTTTTTTTATCCAAAACAACCTGCGGCTTTTGCGGCGGTGTTTCGGTGGTGTAGCTGTCTACAATGCGCAGCTCATCCTCAATTGTTGGATAGCTTACTCTAATTTTGAGCAAGAACCTGTCTTGCTGCGCTTCAGGAAGTGGATACGTACCCTCTTGCTCGATTGGATTCTGCGTGGCGAGCACGAAAAACGGCTCGTCGAGCTTGAAAGTGGTGTTTCCCACGGTAACCTGTTTTTCCTGCATTGCTTCAAGCAGTGCGGATTGCGTCTTTGGCGTGGCTCTGTTGATTTCGTCCGCGAGAACGATGTTCGCGAAGATAGGGCCGCGCTGGAACTTGAAGGTACGTTTCCCATCAACCTCTTCGATAATGTAAGTGCCAGTAATATCGGACGGCATAAGGTCTGGTGTGTGCTGAATCCTGCTGAATTTTAAGTCCATGATGTCCGCGACAGTCTTCACCGCGAGCGTTTTCGCCAGGCCTGGATAACCCTCAACAAGACCATTCGCGTTGCAAAGCATGGTAATGAGGATTTGCTCGATGAGCTCGTTTTGACCAATGATGACCTTATTTGCCTCATCAAAAACGTTCATGAAGATCTTTTCGTAATTTTTCATGGCAACACCTCAACTTTCGCTTACCTTCTTGAAATAGTTTTTCACGATTTCCTGCTGATCTTTAGGAATATTCTCTTCATACGATGCCGAGCTCGTGAGAAAAACCTCGCTGGGGAAGGTTTCCTCAAATTCCTTCTTCTCCGCTTCCTCGACCTTGCCTACTTTGAACTCTAACGTGCTTGGCTTGAGTTCTACCTGCAGTTCCTCATCGCCGAGCGTCGCCAGATGCTTTTTGCCGAAGATGTCGCGATTGACACCACCGCCGACACCACTTCCCACTGCAGCCGACTGATTCCCGAGGCGCAAGACATTCGCATCGTCCTTCAAGAGGATCTGATTCTTAATATCATTTATCTTATCCTGCAATTTTGCCTTATAATCCACTGCGCTGATATCAAAGTGCGTGATGGAAAGGATGACAAAGGAAATAATAATGCAGCAAACCACTTTTGCCAATATTTTTCTCCTGCTGATAAATGTTGACGCCGCCACATTGCGGACATCTTGCAATACCTCCGTATGCAGCTCATTGACCATAATATCGTCGACATTGGCGTAATCCGCCGCTGTCCGGAGCTTTTCATGAAGGTTTGGATAATATTTCTCCACAAGCTTTAACGTATTGATCTTTGATTCTCGCCACATGATGAATACGGTGTATATGGCTGCGGGAATAATAGCGAAAAGAGGATAAAGCTCAAAGAGAGCAAGGAGGAGATAGACAATCAAGAAAAGCAAAATGCCGTCGAGCAAGCTTGGAATGACGAGCACTTCAATAACGGTTCTTCGGATTTCTCGCACAACTTTATTGAATCCTTTCATTGTTCACCCTGCCTGACAACTTGCCAAGTCGTCACGGCAATTGTCAAGCGACTGGGCACAGCTTTGTGCAATAGAGCGAAAGTGTTCCACATCCTCTTTGAGATCTTGGATCGCTTCATTCGCCACTTGTAAATTATATTGCGCAGTTTGCAATTGATTTTCGGTGGTTTGCCGAAGTAAGGTCTCTCTTTCAAGACTGGTTTGCGTTTCCGCAAGTGTATCCTCAAGTTTTTCCTTTTCGGTCTTGACATCCGTATATTGCTCGCCTAATTTTTCTTCACGCTCAGCTTTGATGTTCAATTCCTTTGAGGTCTGATTCAACTGTGTGCCCAAAGCGTTAAGCTCGGCGATTCTCCTTTCGATCTCTGTTTCCTTCTCTGCATAACGCTCATCAAGGCTTTTGTATGTTGATTGGTAATACGTGGTCAACGCGGCCAATGACGCCACAATAACAATGATAACGCCTAGCAGGAAAATATTGACATTTCGCTTCATGTATGCCATTGAAACACCTTTTATTGGGCTGAAAGGTTTTATGGTGCGCTATTTTAAATACTTAGTGGTCAAGCTTTATAAAATCTTCTTTTTAAATAATAC
>JACQMX010000033.1 GCA_016203375.1 Candidatus Woesearchaeota archaeon
ATTTTTTCTCTTATTAAAAATTGTAGAGTTTGCGTTATTTAAGATGGTTGGTAAAGAAGGTTCGTACACGGTGCTCATATTCTTTTGGGTATTTTGCGTGAGCAAATCCATGATCAGCGCCTTTCACAATCCATAATTCCGTGGTTTCTTTGTCTGCGGCGTCATAAAGGCGATAAGCGTTTTTGACGTTAATCTGCCAATCCTTGTCGCCGTGAATGATCAGAATAGGCGCTTTTATGGTAGCAATCGCTCGCTCTGGCGCAAGTTCTTTTACGTCAATATTAAGGAAGAATCGCGCATAGACTTTGGTCAGTTGTACAAAAGGCCACTTTAAGGGTCCTGGAAAAATGCGATAAACCTCATACAACATCTCTTCCCCGCTCGCGAAGCCAGAATCAATAACATACGCCTTGATATCCATTGATTGCGTCATCAATGCGGTAGCGGCGCCGAGGGAGAACCCTATGACACCAAGTTTTGCGTGGTTTAGCTCTTTTCTCGTTTTCAGATAATTGATCGCTCCTTCCAGATCCTTGCGCTCATGCCAGCCGACGGTTGTGTATGTTCCTTCGCTCTCGCCGAAATATCTCGAGTCGTACAGGAAAAGATTGTAATCTTTATGGAGAAAAACACCGAGAGAAAGGATATTCCCCTTATCAAATGGATAGCCATGCAAGATGATAATGGTTGCCTTGCTTTTATTCTGCGGAATGAACCAGCCGTTTAGGGTAAGGTTATCGCTCGTCTGAAAACTAACCCTCTCATAGGATAAGCCATAATTATCTGGTGTGTTTGTTGACTTGAATTTGAATGGCCTGATGGTAAGCCAGAAGTTGAGGATGGAAACAAGAATAATAAAGATAACAATAATGATGAGCCAACGGAGCATCGTTTGCAACAGGAGAGGCATTTACGGCATAAAATAAAGGAAGGATAAAAACATTGCGGTGCGTTTAGTGCGCGCCTGAAGCAGAACCAAATTTTGGTGGCCGGTAACTGTGACCGCCATGCGGAGAAGACTCTCGTCTATCTCCAAAGCGTCTTGGTCCGTCTCTTCGGTGATCGTTTCCTTGCCGAAAACCGCCTTGTCGAGGACCTTCGCGTCGAAAGCCTCCATGCCGTTGCTCTGGCCGTCTTCCCTGAAAGCCTTCACGATGCTCTCTTTGGAAACGGCCTTTTCCACCAAACCTTCCTTCGTCTCGGCTTCCATGTCGAGAAGGAAAACGAACTTGGCGCTGGAATATTTCAGGTGGAAGTTGGTCAACGGTAATCGGCTTAAATGACATGTTCATGACCGCTTCGATATCACACAAGAAACGATACTCTTCATTGGTGAGGAGCGTAATCGCTTTTCCTGTTTTTCCTGCTCTCGCGGTTCTTCCAATACGGTGGACATAATCCTCCGCAAAGCGAGGAATGTCATAGTTGACGACATGAGTAATGTCATCTACGTCGATGCCTCTTGCGAGAACGTCAGTGGCAACGAGCATATCAACTCTTCCTTCCCTGAAGTCCTTCATGATCTTATCACGCTTGTTCTGTCGCATGCCTGCGTGGATGCAGTTCGCGTTGAAACGCATTTGCTGCAAGATGCGTGTCAAGAAATCTACTTGATCTCGCGTTCGGCAGAAGACAAGGCAACGTTCTGGTTTTTCCTCCTCCATGATGTGGAGGAAAACATAGATCTTCTGCCGTTGTTCAACCATGTAATGGAGTTGCTCGATCTTTTCTACGCGCACTTCCTCTGGCTTGCCGATGAGTGGGCAAGGGCGCATGAAGCGATGAGCAATAGTTCTGATAGCTTTTGGCAATGTTGCGGAGAACAGCATGGTTTGCCGTTCTTTTGGCAACATCTGGAGAATTTTTGTAATATCATCAACGAAACCCATGTCTAGCATGCGATCCGCTTCGTCAAGAACGACGATGGCAAACTTGTTTGGGTTGATTGTTCTTCGTTCGATATGGTCTAAATAACGTCCTGGCGTCGCTACGATGATATCTGGATGCCTTTCTAATTCCCAGATTTGTCTATCGATGGATTCTCCACCATATACCGCAGTAATTTTTTTGCCTGTATATTTCGAGAATTTTTTGAGTTCCATACAAACTTGAACTGCTAGTTCACGTGTTGGCGTAAGGATAAGCGCATGCTTTCCCGGTTCGAGACGTTCGAGAATCGGAATGCCAAACGCGGCTGTTTTTCCTGTTCCTGTCTTGCTTTGCGCGAGGACATCGTTGCCTTGCTTTGCAAGTGGAATAGCTTCCACTTGAATATCAGTTGGATTTTGAAATCCGATTTCATTGAGCGCCATAAGAATTGGTTCGCTTACATGAAGGTCTTTAAATTCTATTGTTGTGTTTATTGATTCACTTTCCATTTTTACGTTTCACCTAATCGCTGCAAGCGATCGTGTCGAGAAAAAGCAGAATCGTTTGGGAAACGCTTTTTCACGAATAGTCAGAAACCACACCAATCATATCGAAGGGTTTCGAACGTTAAAACGGCACTTTGGGCCTGTTTTATCACGAGTATAGAAGGGGTGGATATCGCCCAAAGGCGTTATTGGCCCTTCGTATGCTTGCGTTATTTCGCGTATAGAAGCTATTGTGGGGGTGGGTTTATAAAACTTTGGGTCGTTGACAAGAAGTAAGATTACTCAACATCTTCATATTGGTGATTATGGTACACTAGCTCTCGAATGATCTCTATCTTTGCATCTTTTGGTGTTGTATACTCATACCGTTCCCATTCTATCTCCGGATCCATTTTATGCGATTCCTCCAGCTATTCGCTTAGCCATAACCTAAGAAGGGAAAAATAGTTGCCAACTCCGCATAAAGCGGAGTAGCACCTGTGCTGTATGCTTCACCCCCTCTGCATATCTTAATGTCAGAGGAATATAAAATGGTTATGTATATGTTGTATATTCATTCAAAATTGTTAAGCATGTGACGGTATAAATTTATCATACGTTTTTGGAAAATGCCGTTGTAATATATCACGAAGCGCTACTATTTTTGGTGTTTCTTGCAAATGCGTGAAGATTGCATATGCTTTTTCCGCCATATGGCGGGTGAATCGAGGATATCGTCCTGCGCTCTGAAGAGCAACTGCGGTAATACCTGCCGCATATGCCGCATCACGAAGGAAACGAAGAGAATCTTCTCCTCCATTTTGATTTTCAGATATTTCTTCTAACTTTCCGCCGCCACTTACATGATTATGCACGAGAAGGAAATAGTGATATGCTTGCAATCTGCACCTGATTTCTGCTTCTCTTCGGCAGAGATATCTTGCGGCTTTCCCTGCACGATCATAACTATACGCAGTTTCAAGCAAGAACCCTGTTCGTTCATAAAGACGTGCTGCTCTTATCCGTAATATTATTGCGTTTTCATAATTTTGTATCGCTTCAGAACCCCTTGCACTAAAATCTAGTCCATGTGCTCTTCTTGCTAATTCCTCAAGATGACTTGGAAGTATCATGTGTCCCTGAAAGAGTTAATGAAATAGTTTATTTAAAGGTTTAGGAGAAGGATAAATTTATTGAAAATCATCGGTTTA
>JACQMX010000031.1 GCA_016203375.1 Candidatus Woesearchaeota archaeon
AAAGCTTTAACCATAGTTTTATAAGGTTATGGGGTTGTTTTGAATGATTATTTACTATAATGAAAATAATAACTTTCAAGCCATTTTCTACCAAATTCATAAAAAGAAGACCTAATCTTTGAGCATGCAATGGCTGAACTTAAACGACTTACAAGTCTACTTATTGGTGTCGCAAGTTTGTCGACAGCAGTTGCTTCGCGGTATACTTTTCATACAGAAATCAGTGATCTTATTGGTCAATCTGATTTTCGTGTGCTTGCTGAACATGCTCTTGCAGGATTTTCTATCCCTTTTCTCGCTTATGGGACCTATGGGAATGATAATGAATACTTTCCTGATGGCAGAATAGCTTTTACACAAGAATTCGCTCTGGCATATCTCCTTGTGCATGATGGTTTATGGGAAGTTGCCCAAATGCACCAACGGGGGTTTTATCAATGGGGACAGGCAGTTACTGATATTTCTGGTTGCGCTACTGCTTTAGCGTTCATGCAGGAAAGTTATATTTCAAAAGCAATAGGTAAGATAAGAACTGTGTTGCATTCAACAAGTGCAGATTCTTAATTTCCCTTCAATCCATGCCCAGTCAGCACACAAACTACCTGCCCCTTTAACCCTAACTTTTTTGCTCCTGCATAACTTACAGCGCCAGAAACCTCGACATATACACCTTCTTTTGTCGCAAGTTCTTTTCGTGCAGTAAGGGCTTCTTGATCAGTTACCATAACAGCAAGCCCTTTTGTTTTCTTTAATGCGCGCAAGGCCTTCAAGCCATCGACGGGATTACCGCAAGCAATAGCAGAAGCGACGGTTTTTGGTTTTTTGATTGGAGTGATGTGGTCAGCATTTTCTCTGTAGGCGCGAACCAATGGCGCGCAGCCTGCAGCTTGCACCGCAACAAGCTTTGGCAATCGCTTCAGCAACCCAACTGTTTTCAATTCCATTAACGCTTTGTACGTTGAAGAGAATAAGGTTGCATTACCGACAGGAAGAACAATATAATCTGGCGCTTGCCAGTTAAACTGATCAATAATCTCAAATCCGACGGATTTTTCCCCCTCACCACGATACGCATAATCGCCAGTCAAGTAAATGTGCTTATGCACGCGCAATTCTTTTGTTTTTTGCACCGCATCGTCATACGTGCCTCGCATGATGGTTATCTTCGCGCCCATATCAGCGATCTGCTTCAGCTTTGCTGGAGCGGCAAAGCTTGGCACAAAGATTCTTGCTTGAATGCCGGCACGAGCACAATAGGTCGCAACACTTGCTCCCATATTGCCCGTTGTCGCGCACGCGACTTCTTTTATGCCAAGCTCATTGGCTTTGCTCACCTCAACGGTGCTCCCTCTATCCTTGAAGGAGCACGTTGGGTTTATGCCTTCGTACTTGAAAAGCCAATCACGCTTGGTGCTCGATTCGATAAGTGGCGTTCCGCCTTCTTCAAGCGTAACAACTTTCGATAAGTCTGCAATAGGGAAGAATGGAGCGTATTTCCAATGCGTTACCTTCTCCCTCAAAAAAACATCCTTCACAATCTGTCGTCTAATGCGATCGTAATCATAAACAATATCGAGCGATCCGCAGCATTCGGCGCACTCGAAAATCACGAGATGTGGAGAAAACTCTTTGCCACACTGCACGCATTTGATTGCTGTGGCTAAGGTCATGGTCGAAGCTTTTTGTAGAAAGGAGTCATCGGCTTCCCAATAGCAAAACCGTGCTTCTTGAAAAATTGAACTGCTTTCTTATTCATAGTTGGAGCAAAGGCAAAGATAAGCTTGATCTTCCGTTTCTTGCACGCTTCAAGGTATGCGTCGAGAAGTCTCGCGCCAATGCCAAGGCCTCGGTATTTTGGAAGAACCACGAGATAGAGCAATTCAGCATAGCCAGTTTTCTTATCAGCTTCCGCAAGAAGAAAACCGCCACTATGCTCTTCGATCTCTGCAACAAGCGCAATACCATTCTTGATAACCTCTTGGTTATACGCAGCACCAAGGTCATGGCCTGTCGGACTCTGCAGCTCACGCGTTTTGTGAATCCAATGTTCAATGGCTGGCAAATCACTGAGCTTGGCTTTGCGAATGTGCATATGGACACCTCTTTTGCACAAGAAATACTTATCGACTTATTTAAGGTTTCGTTTTTGCAGAATAAATACAAGAGTTTATAAATTTGTTATATCTTCTTATCCATTATGATAACTGTTTATATTATTCGACACGGTAATACTATATTTAATGCTCTTCGCCGATTACAAGGCCAGTTGGATTCTCCGCTTGCCAAGGAAGGCATTAACGATGCAAAAGTACTGGGCAAACGACTTCGGAGTATACATTTTGATGCCATTATTGCAAGCGATTTAGGCCGAGCAAAACAAACTGTATCTATCATTAAAAAAATTATAAAACATAAGAAAAAAATTATTCTTTCAAAAGA
>JACQMX010000034.1 GCA_016203375.1 Candidatus Woesearchaeota archaeon
CCACTCTATTGTCTCCACAGTCATAGCAATAAATGATGCGAGCAGGGCCTCTCCCCAGTGTACAAACAATAAAGCGCCAAGAAAACCAGCAAGAATACCAGCTATCCAGCCCTCAAGAAGCTTCTTTCCATTAAGGGGATGCTTCACGCCGCCATAAAATCTGCCAACAATATGGGAAACAGAATCGCCTAAGGCGAGGATCATCATGCCAGCAAGTGCAGTATCTTTTTCGAAAAATACCAATGCGAGCAAGCAGCCGAGTAGATAATAAATAACACCTCTGCCTGGAAAGGTTTTCATGTCTTCAGCGCGTTCGCAATGGTGAAGAAACCAAGAAATATATGGGATGTGATGATGCTTTGAAAAATAGGAAATAACAAGACCAACAGCAGCAAGGGCGAGAAGGATATACGCATTAATGAGATTATAATGAAGCAAAGCAACTAAGGCAAGACCAAATACAATATGGAAAAGTTGACGCTTTAGTTCAATAGAGGTTATCATAATCATCTGCCATTTAATCATCTACCGTTGACAATTTTAATAAAAATATCTAACGCCTTCACGCCTCCGAGCACCACCATAGTAACTACCAAGCCAGCGACAACAACACCACACGCAATTGCAAGGAAGGCCTTCTTCTTGTTCATCTCAAAGAACCACGCGGCAAGGGTGCCTGTGTACGCACCCGTCATGGGCAAGGGAATAGCCACAAAAATTGCTAAGCCCAAATAGCCATATTTTTCGACATAGTGGTGCGTTTTTCTTCTCGCGCGTTCAAGAAAATGATCAAATCCCCTCTTATACCAAGAAAACACAAGCAAGTGATGATGGATATAATCAAGAAATAAATAAACAAGCGGAACAATCGCAAAATTCGCTGCCACACAAACAACAAACGCAAGAACGGGATGAACACCATTATAAATAGCAAGCGGAATCCCACCACGAAGCTCCGCGATGGGAAGCATGCTCAGAATGATAGATTGGAGTAGCGGATCCATGTTAACTCATTTTGTTATTTTGCTTTTTCCCGAATATGGTATTCGCGTGATGGTATTGCTCATGGCTGCCGATGTCAAACCATCGCTCCTTAAATACAAAACCGTACACACACTCTCGCTCAGACAGCCATTTTATAAAATCGCCTAAATTGTCTGGTTTTTTATTTTCCGCGATGCAGCGTTCAAGGGCCTTGACGTTTTTTCGCGTGAAAATATAGCAGGCGGTATTCGCCAAATTCGTTTTTGGCTCTGCTGGTTTTTCCTCAAGCCCAGCAATCTTCCCCGTTTGGTCAATTTCAACAACACCAAGTTTCTTTGCGAGAACGTCTTTGGGCTGCTCGGATAAAGCGATAACGCTCGCTTTCTTCTGTCGAAAAAACCGCTCGAGCTCCAGCAAGCTGAATTCGAATAAGTTATCACCAGCTATGACCATCAATTCGTCATTGATCTTTTGCTTTTGAATGACAAAATGGATGTCTCCAACCGCGCCAAGACGATCTTCATTCGACATGGTGCCGTCATTAAGAATTGTAATTGGTTTTGGATAAGAGAACTTTTTTTTCCACGAAACAAACTGCGGATAATATTTGTTATTCGTGACCACGAACACCTCGTCGACAGAAGCAACTTCTTGCACCCGATGAAGGATATGCTCAATCATCGGCGTGCCGGCTACTGACAGCAATGGTTTCGGTGTGTTCTCCGTTAATGGATGAAGCCGCGTCGCGTAGCCAGCGGCAAGGATGAGCGCTTTCATCGTATTGTCATACTGATTATATTGTTGTTTAATGATTATATTGTTGTTATAACTATTTTCTTTGCTTTATCTTTAAGATAAGGATGCACCAGTAATGATTTTATAAAGTTTTCCGGCAAAACATGGTCGCGCTTTATCGTCGCGCAAATCCTTCCCTTTTCCACGAACGTTTCTTTATGCATCTTCCTGAAATTCTCCACATAGGTTGTCATGCTCACTGGCGGTCCTTGGCGTACAAAGCTTGGAGCCAGGGGCACCTTGTCAAGGATATAGTCATACACTGCCTCATGCTCTTTATCCCAATACCAGCCAGCTTCGTGTAGCGTGAAACCATATTGTTTCGCTTCATCGCGAATAAACGTGAACGCCTTGAGCAACTTTGCGCCAACAACATCCTCTTTGCCCTCGGTTGGCATCGCCTTGAGCAGGATAAGTTTTTTCCCTTTTGCCTTTTGTTCGAGCAGGTCCAATGAAAACTCGCGCTTAATAAAGTGCTCTTTGCTCGGATGCTTGAGAAATTCCTTTGCCTTCTGGATGAAAAGATAAAATTTTTCTTGGCTCACGGACGCGGCGGCATTGCGCAACGGCTCAATGGGATCAATCACGACCAGAGGGGAAACGAGCTTCGACTTGTTCAAGTAGCGCAGGGCCTTGCCTTTGTGTATGTTGTAATAATCAACTACGGTCTTCTCTTTCCATTTCTGCGCAGCTTTCAAGAGATGGAGAAAGCCGCCATAATAGATCGTGATAACATCAATCACGTGGCCAGAGAAACCTTGGATATATGACTCCGCGCCATATACCCCGTTCGCCTTGCAAAACGCCCGAGTTAACCTAATTTCGTCGGCGAGTTTTGGAAATTTTTTCACCCAAGCGACATGCAATGGACTACAATCAGTAATGTTTATCGCGTCCTGCGCTTTCTTTATCGCGAGCACAGGAACAATTTCGAAATTAAGCTTATTCCGAAGCTGGTAATAATCACGTGAACCATGAAGCGTGATAAGGCTTGGAAATATTTTTCTTAGCGAGCTGCCAAGTAACGCGGCGATGTCTTCATCACAATATTTTTGGTCAAACTGCACAAAGATGTCGCAATCATGATCGTAGACAAGGTAGGTGTTTTTCGCTATGCTGCCGCCACTCATCGCTTTTGCTTTTAGCTTGTCCTTCTTGAGTTGCTCATTGATGCGGCGCAGCATGGTGGCTGCCTCGCGCTCGATGTGCTTATCCTTTGGCTTTATTTCACGAAGGACATCCGTAAGCAAGGCCTTGACATTCATGCCCATACTGGAAGATTGCCACTTTATAAACTTTAGCAAGGCTTGACAAAATGAGGTATAATGGTGTATAAGACACGCTTATACCGCAACATATTTAAATACACCCTAATTTCGAAGCATAATGCCAAAAAGCAAGAAGGTCGTCCTTGACACCAATTTCTTGCTGATTCCTGGCCAGTTTAAGGTGGACATCTTTTCCGAGCTTGATAGAGTATGCCAGTTCGCGTATACGCTATATGTCCTCGATATGACGCGTAACGAGCTCGAGAATATCATCCAGAAGCAGCGTGGAAAGCAAAAAGAGGCAGCGAAGCTCGCTTTGGCCTTGGTCAAGGCAAAAAATATAAATACACTGCCTTCAGCCAGCAAAAACGTAGACGATGCTTTAGTGGCGTTGGCGGATAAGGACACGTTCATAGCAACGCAAGATGTCGTCTTAAAGCGTCGCCTGAAAGGCAAAGTAGGGGGTATCATTACACTCCGACAAAAGAAATACCTTATCATAAGCTAGGTGCTTGCAACCATGTATTACAAAATCGAACTCAATGATCACATCCGCGTTCCGCCAAAGCTCTTTCACTTATCGTCAAAGGAAGCGGTCATTCAGCGCATAAAGAAAAAATACGACGGATATATCTCAAAGGACTTTGGCATCGTCATTGACGTGCTTGACGTGAAGGATATTCAACAAGGCGCCATCATTCCGGGTGATGGTGCCTCATATTATAACACCACCTTCGAATTGTATGTCTTCAAGCCTGAACTGCAAGAAGTCGTGTGGGGCAACATCCGCGACATCGCGGACTTTGGGGCGTTCATCAACCTTGGCCCGATCGAGGGCATGATCCATGTTTCGCAAACCATGGACGACTTTGTTTCTTTTTCGAAGGACAAAGTTCTCGTTGGCAAAGAGACAAAGCGCGGCTTGAAAGTTGGCGATCGCGTGAAGGCGCGCATCATAGCCATTTCTTATAAGGATGTGCAAAATCCAAAGCTCGGTTTGACCATGAGGCAACCATACCTCGGCAAGCTTGAATGGATTGATGAAGACGCGACGCGCAAGGGCGGCAAGGAAGCCAAAGAGGAAAAAGCCGAGAAGAAAGGAAAGAAGGGAGCTGAAAAATGAAGAAGAAAGTTTGCATGCGATGCAGAATGTTTATTGAAGGCAATGAATGCCCAACTTGTCATACAAGTCAATTCTCCACAACATGGAAAGGCAGGCTCGCTATTCTTGATCCGGAAAAATCCACTATCGCGAAAAATATTGGCTTAAAGACAAAAGGCGAATACGCCATCAAGGTGCGATGATGAAGCTTGACGTGATTAAGGAACGAGAAACACCCTTGCTTTCACGCACACGCGTAACCTTAGGCCTTGAGTATGAGGGAGCAACTCCTTCCCGCCTCCAATTGCGGAAGGAGGTTGCGGGGAAATTAAAAGTGGATGAAAACCTTGTCGTGCTCAAGCACATTTACACACGCTTTGGCCAGCATCGCGCGAAGATCATTGCGCACGTCTACAAGAATGGAGAAGACCTCAAGCGACTTGAAGATGAGTACATGACGATCAAGCATCTCGACAAAGAAGGGAAGCAGAAAGCGAAAGAAGCGAAGCAGGCGGCAAAGGCTGCTGGCAAAACTAAATAATCACTGGTGATATTTCATGGCTGACAAAAAACCTGCGGGAGGCGGCGGCAAGACCGGCGGTCATCCGACCGTGCATAAATTGTACAAAGTTAGCGGCGAGAAGGCTGACCGGCTCCGAAAGTCCTGCCCAAAGTGCGGTTCGGGCACATTCATGGCGCAGCATAAAGACAGAAACAGTTGCGGAAAGTGCCATTATACAGAGTTTGCGAAGAAATAGCTTTTCTAGTTTCTAAATATTTTTAAATGGTATCACCTCCAAAAGAGGTATGGTCGATATTGTCTATACTTTTCCACGTGCTTATTTAGAGCAAACGCAAATACAACAATATGCAGCACATGGTATTGTACATGTTCCTCTTGACCGCTTAACAAGAGGTGGCCTGGAAGTAAAACTGGGTACAAAAGAAGGTACTCGATTAACTGATGACAAACCACCTAAATATATCTGGATAAGAAGTTATAATGTTGTTTTGAGTTCAGGACGGCAGAGCTCACCAAGTTCGGCAAGAGAACTGGCAGGACAACCAGTAGATGCGCTTGTTATCGCGGCATTACAATCTTTTGTGCCACGAACAAGCATACCTCGAAATGTCTACGATGAATTAGTAGAAAGGGATGCGCTTGAATTTCATGGAATTGGCTTAAACAACGATAATATGTCTATTGCTATAC